>JALYYD010000250.1 GCA_030946775.1 Gemmatimonadota bacterium | reverse complement strand
CGTGTACGCAGCGGCGATCGAGGACAGCCTTACCCCTCTTACTTTGGTTGCGGACACCGCGCTTCAAGTCCGCCTCTCGAATGGCGCGATCTACAGCCCGCTCAATTCCGACCGGCAGTTTCTCGGTCCGCTCACGCTTCGCGAAGCGCTTGCCCGTTCGCGGAATCCGGTCGCGGTGCAGCTCGGGCTCACGGTCGGAATGGACAGCATTTCCGCTCTCGCCCGCAGGATGGGACTCGGCTCTCCCATCGCGCCATATCCGTCTAGCGCGATCGGCGCTTCCGTGGTTCAGCCGCTGGACCTTGTCGCCGCCTACACGGCATTCGCGAATCTGGGAACTGCGGTCGAGCCGCGGTTTATCTATCGGGTCGAGGATCGGAGTGGAAAGGTGGTCCTCTCGCGTCCGATGAAAGCGCTCGCTCCGGCGATGGACCCGCGCGCGGCGTTCGTTGTGCGCGACATGATGCGCGACGTCGTGGATCGCGGAACCGCGTCGCCGATACGCAGGTTCGTTCCCTACGACATTCCAGTCGCGGGGAAAACTGGAACGACGGACGACAACACCGACGTCTGGTTCGTGGGGATGACGCCCGATCTCGTCGCCGGCGTCTGGCTCGGATTCGACCGGCCAACACCAATCGCATCGAACGCCGCCGGCGGGTCGCTCGCGGCTCCGGTCTGGGGAAAGATGGTCGCGCGGTATTACGGCTCGCGCCGTCCCGGCGACTGGACTCCGCCGATGGGCGTGATCTCCGGCGACTTCGATCGCCTCACCCATCAGCCGGCAACTCCGTTCACGCCTCCCGCGCAGCGCTACACGGAATATTTCGTGGAAGGAACGGAGCCGCCGTCGCTCCGCGCTGATCTATGGAAGCTGTTCAGCGCGGGGCCGATAATCTTTTAGCTACGCGACTTCCTTTATCTCGAGCGGCAGCGCCTGCTCGCCCGGCTCTGCCGGAACGAGCGCGATTTCGAGAACCTGACTCAGCGTTTCCACCGGATGGAACGACAGCGTGTTCCTCACTTCTTCCGGAACGTCCTCGATGTCCGCTTCGTTCGCCTTCGGGATGATGATCGTCTTGATCCCCGCGCGATGAGCGCCGAGAACCTTCTCCTTAAGGCCGCCGATCGGAAGAACTCTCCCGCGCAGCGTGATCTCACCCGTCATCGCGACGTCCTGCTTCACCGCTCGCTCAGACATCTCCGACACGAGCGCCGTCGCGATCGCAATTCCCGCCGACGGTCCATCCTTCGGGATCGCCCCCGCCGGTACGTGAATGTGCGCCTCGATCGCGCCGAGTCTGTCCTTGGGAATTCCGAGGGACGCCGCATTGTTCGTGGCGTAAGTGAACGCCGCGCGCGCCGACTCCTTCATCACGTCACCGAGCTGTCCGGTGAGGATCAGTGAGACCGGGCCTCCCGGGCCAACCTGCTCTGTATCGCCGGTGCGGCTTCCATAGTATCGGCGGATGGACGCTTCGACGAACATGATGTCGCCGCCCATCGGCGTGTAGTACATCCCGGTGGCGATGCCGACTTCGCTCGCCTCCATCGCGTGCTCGGGGTGCACCCTCGGCCTGCCGAGCAGCTCGCGCACCGATTCTTCGTCGACGGTGTGATTTACCTCTTCGCTCGCCGCGATCTTTCGCGCCAGCTTGCGCGCCACCGCGCCGATCTGCCGCTCCAGCTGTCTCACTCCGCTCTCGCGCGTGTAGTTGGAGACGACGGACGCGATCGCATCGTCCGTGAAGACGATGTTCTTGTCGCTCAGTCCCGACTCTTCCAGCTGACGCGGGAGCAGGTACTTCTTCGCGATCTCCGCTTTCTCCCGCTCCGTGTATCCGGCGAAATCCACGACCTCCATTCTGTCGAGCAGAGGGCCGGGAATGTTCTGGACGAAGTTCGCCGTCGCGATGAACAGGACTTCGCTCAGGTCGAACGGAACACCGAGGTAGTGATCCGTGAACGTGTCGTTCTGCGCCGGATCGAGCACCTCGAGCAGCGCCGACGACGGATCTCCCTGGAACGACGTTCCTAGCTTGTCCACTTCATCGAGCAGGAAGACGGGATTCTTCGTTCCCGCCTGCTTCATCCCCTGCACGATGCGTCCCGGCATCGCGCCGACGTACGTGCGGCGATGCCCACGGATGTCCGCTTCATCTCGCGCTCCGCCGAGCGCGACACGAACGTACTCGCGCCCCAGTGAGCGGGCGATGGATTTGGCGATCGATGTCTTGCCGACTCCCGGCGGTCCAATGAAGAGAAGTATCGGACCCTTCGCCATCGCCTTCGCCTTCGCCTCGGCGCTGTCGGTTATCTGATCCTTCTCGTCACCAACCGCGAGGGACGGAGTCGCGTCGTCCTTGTCGGCCCGCAGCTTCGCGGCCGGTACTTCGCCGGTCGTTTCCACTTCGCTCGCAAGCTGCTGCGCGCGAAGCTGCCGCACCGCCAGAAATTCCAGCACGCGATCCTTTACGTCGGTGAGGCCGTAGTGGTCTTCATCGAGCACAGTCGCTGCGTGCGAAAGATCGAGCTGGTCATCCGACCTCTTGTTCCACGGCAGCTCGGCGATCCACTCCAGATACGTGCGGATGACCTGAGCTTCCATCGATTCGCGGCCGGCGCGCTCGAGACGGCCGAGCTCGCGCTCGACTTCCGCCCGCGCCTCCTTCGGAAGCGTCAGCTTGCTGATCTTCTCGCGCAGCTCGACGATCTCCTTCGAGGCATCGTCGTCGCCGAGCTCTTTTTGAATCGCTTTCATCTGCTCGCGCAGGTACATCTCGCGCTGCCGCTCGCCCAGCTCTTCCTGGACCTGCGATTTGATGTCTTCCTGTGCCTCGAGCAAACCGACCTGCCGCTGCACGTGCACGAGAACCTTTCGCAGCCGCTCCTCGACGCTCAGCGTCTCCAGCAGTCCCTGCTTTTCGGGAACGGGAAGATCGATGTATCCGGCAACGAGATCGGCGAATTTCCCCGGCTCGGTGACCGAATCGAGAACCTGATGCACGACTTCCTCCGGCAGCCCCCGCCGCTCGCCGAGCTCGGCGGCGCGCTCCCGCGTTTCCTTCTGGAGAGCGGTGAAAGCCGGATCGGTGTCGCTCAACGGAACCATTTCCTCGGCGGGGATGATCACCGCGCTGAGGTAGCCATCGGTGGTTGTGTACTGGAGCGCGGTCGCCCGCTGCTCACCCTGGAGCAGCAGCTGAACGCCGCCGAGCCCGCGCTGGATCTGACCGATCCGCGCGATGACGCCCATCGAATAAAGGATGTCCGGGGTCGGCTCTTCGGAGTTGTCGCGCTGCGCGACGGCGAATACCAGCCGCTCGCCCTTGACCGCCGACTCGATCGCCCGCAGCGTGGAAGGCCGCCCTGCCGCTATCGGCTGGGTAAGGCCCGGAAATATGACGGTCCCTCTCAGAGGAAGAACCGGAAGTGTCTGACGTTGTGCCATTGCTAGATTTACCGGAGGCTCACTAGTGAATTGCTACTATTGGAAGCGCACCGAATACTGCATCTTTTGCTCTCGTGGATTTACGCCAGCTAGGCATGAAGTGCAACTCGAACTCTGCTGAAAAGTCGCGGAGCCATGCCAATAAGACCTGAGGACGAGCTCGGTACACATGTAGCTAACTCCCTCTCTGCAATCTATGAGCTAGAGAGTGAGATAGGCCGTGGAGGCATGGGCATTGTGTATTCCGCCCGTGACAAACGGCTGAAGCGGCACGTTGCCATTAAGGTTCTCCCCCCTGAGCTGGCTTTTCGCTCCGACATCAAATCGCGCTTCCTGCGCGAGGCGGAAACGGCTGCGCAGCTGAGCCACCCGAACATAGTCCCGATCTACACGGTAGAGGAAAAGGACAACCTCGTCTACTTCGTGATGGCGCTGATCACCGGCGAGAATCTGGGAACGCATCTCACTCACAACGGCGCGATGCCGCCGGTGGAGGTGAGACGTATCCTGCGCGAAGTCGCCGATGCCCTCGCCTTCGCACATCACCGCAACGTCATTCACCGCGACATCAAGCCGGACAATATCCTGCTCGACGCCGAGAGCGGACGCGCGATGGTGACCGACTTCGGTATTGCGCGCGCCCTCACCGACAGCGGCGACTCGCGTCTGACCGCGACGGGAATGGCTATCGGCACGCCCGCGTTTATGTCGCCGGAGCAGTCTGCCGGCGATCGCTCGGTGGACGGCAGAAGCGACCTCTATTCGCTCGGAGTAGTCGGCTATCAAATGCTGTGCGGTGAGCTCCCCTTCATCGCCGCGAACACACCGTCGATGCTGGTGAAGCATCTCTCGGAAATGCCGGTTCCCGTGAGCGAGAAATGGCCCGATCTGCCCGCGGATCTGGCACGTGCGGTGATGATCTGCCTCGAGAAGGATCCCGACAACCGCTTCCCGAATGCGGCATCGCTCGCGCTCGCGCTGGGAACGGGCGAGATGCCGACGCTCGCGACGAGACCCGCCGCCGCGCAGGGAATGGTGAATCCGCCGTCGCGCTCGATGTTGCCGGCCGCGCCCCATATGCCGACGAATCTCGCCACCAGCCCTTCATTCGGTTCGCAGAGTCCGGCATACGGAGCTGCCGGCTCGAGCTTCGGCCCGACATCTGATGAACTGAGCAAATGGAACGCGCCCGCGGTGGTGAGATTCCGCCGCTCGATCGCTCCGTTCCTCGCGGTAAATGCGATTCTGGTCCCGATGTCGATCTTCACCCAGCACGATTTCTTCTTCGTGACGATCGTGTGGGGAATAATGCTCGCGGTGAAGTATTCCAAGCTCTGGTCGGCCGGTTACGACTGGCGGGATGTTTTTCAGCAGCCGCGCGACCGGCTGTTCTTCGATGTCGCCGCGGAGACCATCGACGATGCGCGCGCTCTCTTCGACGAGAAGAAACGCGATGAAGTGCGGGCTCGCGCCCGTGCCCGAGGGAACATTCTTCGCCAGCCGCGTTCGCCCGCTGGCGGGATGTCGGTGACAGGTCCGTTCGGCCGCAGCAGGAGACTTCGCGCGCAGGCAAATCCCGGCGCGATCGCCATGCCGCAGGAGCTGTTCGACGGAGGCCCGTATTCGGCGATGATTCGTGAGGCGCAGCAGGATCACGCCGAGATCCATCGCCAGCTACTCGCGCTTTCCGCCGACGAGCGTGAGCAGATGCCGGACGTAGCCGCCTCTGCTGACGCCGTGCTCACCAAGATGCAGCGCGTCGCGGGCGCGCTGGGCGATGTCTCTCGCGCCGCAGGGAAGGAGTCGCCGGAGCAGGTGGAATCGGAGATCACCCGCCTCGAGGACGCGGCGAATCCTCTCGAGCACCGGGCGAGCGAAGAGCGCGTCAGGCGGCTCGCATATCTCCGGCGTCAGCGCCGCGCGCTCGCGGACTTCGGTAAGAAGCGCGAAGAAGCCGCCGAGAAACTCGAGCATTGCCGTCAGCTGTTGAAGAGCATGAGGATGGAGCTGCTTCGCTACCGCTCCGGCGGAATCGGCGCGCAGCCCACCGGCGTGACAATGGTTACTCAGCAGGCACAGAGCGTAGTGCGCGAGATGGGGTATCTCTCCGACGCCGCCGCAGAGCTGAACGCCCTCTAGCCGGCGCCTCGCCGGTTCCGCATGAAGTCACGCAGTCGTTTGCTGCTCCCATTTGCTCTTTTTGGCGTCCTCGCTGCGTGCGACAATTCGCGAGCGGAAGCGCGTCCCCCTGCGGCAGCGAAGGTGATTCACGCGACTCGCGACTCCGTCGGTAAACCAATCTCTCCCACCGGCGACTCAATTGCGAAACCTGTCACGGCGCCGGCGATAGCTCACGCGCTGCGGCCGAATCCGCTGCGCGGGCTGTATGTGAACAGGTGGGCTGCCATCGGCGGGAGGATGACAAAGCTGATCGGCGTGGCGAAGCGCACCGAGATCAACGCGCTCGTGATCGACGTCAAGGACGATCGCGGCTTCGTGCTCTACAGGTCATCGGTTCCACTCGCCCGCCAGATCGGCGCGGACACCAATCACACGATGTCGGCGGCGAGAGTCCGCGCGCTTCTCGACACGCTTTACGCCAACGATATCTTCCCCATCGCCCGCATCGTCGTCGTCAAGGATCCACTGCTCGCGCAGGCACGGCTCCAGTGGGCGATCAAGAAGAAAACAGACCTCACCCCCTGGCTCGACAAGAACGGAAATCCGTGGCTCGATCCGCACAACCGCGAAGTCTGGCAGTACGCCGCCGATCTTGCCCGCGAAGCGTACGCACTCGGCTTCAGTGAAGTGCAGTTCGATTACGTGCGCTTCCCCGATGAGAAACGGCTCATTCGCGAGACGACTTATCCGCTCGCGAAAGGACGAACTAGAGCGCAGGTGATTCGAGAGCAGCTCGGATTCCTGCGCTCGACGCTGAAGCCGCTGGGACTCCCCGTCACCGCCGACGTGTTTGGTCTGACCGCGACCGATACCACCGATATGGGAATCGGCCAGCGGTGGGAGATGTTCATTGACCAGGTGGACGTCGTCCTGCCAATGGTGTATCCGTCGCACTTCGCGAAGGGGAGCTACAAGATCTCCAATCCGAACGCGCATCCATACGAAACGCTCGATCATGCGTTCAAGGACATGAAGCGGAGAAGCGCGGAAATTGCCGGCGCGGCGCTCGTTATTCCGTGGTACCAGGATTTTACCCTCGGACCGCCGCACTATTACGCCGGGCAGGTGCGGGCGCAAATGAAGGCCGGATACGACAACGGGTTCCAGAGCTGGATACTCTGGAACCCGCGGAGTGTCTATACCCTCGGGGCTTTGGACCCCGAAAGTAAATAGCGCTTCTTTAGTTTCCCGGCGGCGGCCGATTCTTCATCCGCTCTCTGGCATCGACGACGTTCTTGTCGAGAATCTTCTGCTGTTCGGCGGTCAGAATCGCACGAATGTCGGTCGTCTGCGCCTCCGTGATTCCCGTGAGCCTTGCTCTCGTCGCGCTGTCGGGCGGCATCCCCGAAGTGCGCAGCGCGTTCATGATTTCCATCCGCTGAGGCGCGTACTTTTCGCGAATCGCCTTCACCTGCGCCTGCTGCGCGTCGGTGAGCGTGATCCCCTCGAGCAGGTTCGGGCCCAAGCCGCCGCGGCGTCCGCCCGGCGGTCCGCTGTCGGGACGCTGAGCGACGGCGACCGACGCCGACGCAACACATAATGCGATTGCCATAGTGGCAATGCGTGCGATTCTCATCCTTCTCTCCATTGAAGTTGGTTCGGTGCGAGGTCTCGCGCCCGTTCCTTATACCCCGAAGTCGCAAAAAATGTTGGTCCCGGGGCATCCGGGCACAGGACGATTCTTGCCTTCCCTAACACTAATAATAGCAACAACTTACGCGGTGTACTGGCGCGGAGGCCAAAAGGGGATGATCTTTTCGCGCAAATCAGCCCGCCAATTGTTCACTGAAAGCCGGTCGCGGGACCGCTAACTCATTAGAAGAGCGACAACTTGACTCTCCCGACCGCGATCCAGGAACCAGTCGAAGCTGAAGTCGAGGAAGTCGATTCGCTGACTTTCCCGCTTGGCTGGATCGCCGAAAACGCATCACCCGCAATCGTTTACCGCGCCTTCAACGAAGTCGCGCCTGACGTTTGCGGAACCGAAGACGTCTCTGTTCTTCCGTACGCTCAGCCATCCGCTCTGCGGCTCGCGGTTTCCCAGCAGCGCGACGGCACGTGGAGTGGATCGATGCTCACCGTTCCGTCGCGAAGTGCTTCCGGCTTCAGCGGGATCGGAACCATCCAGGCGGTTCGCCGCCTCGCTGAGTGCGGCTGGAGCCCGGAGTCGCCGCCGCTCCTTCTCGCCCGACGCCTCCTTTTCCGGCTGCTCGCGGAAGACAACGATCCCGCCTTCCTATATGAGTTGGCGCAGAAGGCCCGCGACGACGATATGGTCCGCCGGAACCGCAGCCTCCTCCGCGAAGCATCCGCTGCTACTCTCGCGCAGCTCGGCTACGAAAACGATCCGCGTCTTCGCGGCGCCGCTCGCCGGATTCTCGAGCGCACCAGCGCGTTCCTCGAGTCTCCCCTCGGCGAGAAGCCGTGGGTGAGAATCGGCAATACGCACGTGCTGTCACCTGATGCGTCGCCGCCGTCGCTCTACACTCTGACGATGCTGGCGCACATGCCCATCTTCCGGCACGAGCATCACACCGCAGTGGAGCGGATCTTCGAGTACCTCAAGCAGCCACTGCCGAGACAGGAGCCGATCCAGGTGTTCGGCAAGAAATTCGTTCCGATGCCGCAGCTCGTACTGGGCGACCTGCTGCCTCATCGCAACGCGGTCGAGGCCGACGTTCCGTTCGCTCTCGTCTGGCTCGAAACGATGGCGCGCCTTGGATTCCTGAAACGGCACGAGGGATGGCTGAAGATGTATGAGCGCTTCGTTGACGACCGTGGACGCGACGGAGTATGGCATCCGCACAAGGGCGCCGGCGTGCCGCACACGACGAACCCCTGGTCGTGGCCGACATTCCCGCTCGACGAAGGCGCGAACCCGCTCGCGAAGTGGTCCGACATCACTTTCCGCATCGGACTCATCGGCAAACTGCTCGGAAAGGACATCGAGCTGATTTAACCGATGGCGCATTCGGCTCGTCGCGGTCGAATACCGCCCGGCGAGATGTTCCCAGCGGGTGATCCTGACTACCGTGTTTCCTTCAAGAAGCTTCGATCGGGGATTCGCGTTCGCGTAATCGAGCGCGGGAGCGCGGTGTCACCGCCGGTTCTATTTCTGCCCGGATGGGGATCTACGGTTTACATCTGGCGGCGCAACCTTCCCGCCATCGCTGATGCGGGCTTCCACGCCTTCGCCGTGGACCTCAAGGGGTCCGGCCTCTCCGACAAGCCGCTTGGCGAGCACGAGTACACGAGTGACGCGCTGGTCAATCACGTCGCGGAGATCATCGACGCGCTCGGTCTGAAAAAGCCGGTGCTGGTCGGGCACTCGCAGTCCGCGTTAATCGCGTATCGCTTCGCGAAGCGCAATCCATTACGACTTCGCGGGCTCGTTCTCCTTTCCCCTGTCGGGCATTCGGGAATAAAACTGCTTTGGCTCTACAAGCTGCTCACACCGAAGATGATCCGCGGCATTCTGCCTTCGCTCTGCACTCGCCTGGCGATCCGGATCACACTTCGGCGGGTTTACGGGAAGTTGAGAACGTTCAGCGATCGGGACGTGAGTGAATTCCACTCACCCTGCTACTTTCCGAACTTTTCCATCGCGCAGCGTGATTCGCTGCACGCATTTGACTGGAAGCAGCCGGTCGAGGGCCGGCTTGATCTTCCCGCGCTGGTGATTCACGGCACCGACGACCATCTGGTGCGCGGAGAAACGCTCACTGACTTCGAGGACGCGATTCCCGACATCGAAGCGGTGGTGATCGAAGGCGCTGGTCACATCGTGCCGGAAGAAGCGGACGAGCAGGTTAACGCCGCGCTGATACGCTTTCTCCGAAGAATCGGTCCAGCGTAGTTATATTGTAGGACGAATGAGCGCAGAGAAAATTGAAGGGGAAGTGTCGTTCGATCAGTTCGAGCTCGCCCCGCAGGTGTTGCAAGCCGTGCACGATGCCGGCTACACCAATCCGACTCCGATTCAGGCAGAAGCGATCCCCCTCGCCCTCGAGGGGAGGGATCTCATCGCGCTCGCGCAAACGGGCACCGGTAAGACCGCGGGGTTCACCCTCCCGATCGTTCACCGTCTCATCACTGAGCCGCTGACGGGAGACGACGGTGAACCGCTTCGCCGGGTGCGCGCGCTCATTCTCGTTCCGACACGGGAATTGGCCGCTCAAGTCGAGGAGAGCTTTCGGAAGTACGGCAAGCACACCGATCTCCGCGTAGTTCCGATTTATGGCGGTGTCTCGATGGATGCGCAGCTGAAGGCGCTCAAGAACGGGGTGGACGTCGTCGTCGCCACACCCGGGCGGCTGATCGATCATATGGAGCGCGAGACCGTTTCCTTCGCCGATCTCGAGATTCTCGTCCTCGATGAAGCGGACCGGATGCTAGATATGGGGTTCGCTCCGCAGCTCAATCGCATCGTGCGCGAGGTTCCGTCGTACCGTCAGACGCTGCTGTTCAGCGCTACGATGCCCCCCGAAGTCGAAGCGCTCGCGCGCAAATATCTCCGCAAGCCGATAGTGGTTCAGATCGGGCGCCGGTCGGAAACCGCCAGCAGCGTCACACACGCGGTGTATCCGGTGGCGCATTCCAAGAAAACAGATCTGCTCGTTGAGCTGCTCAAGAACTTCGATATGGAGTCCGTGCTCATCTTCACGCGCACCAAGCACGGCGCCGATCGCGTCGTCCGGCATCTCGAGGATGGCGGCGTGAAAGCGACGGCAATGCATTCCGACAAGTCACAGGGCGAGCGTACTCGCGCGCTCGAGGATTTCAAGGCGGGGAAGATTCGCGTTCTCGTCGCTACCGACATCGCACAGCGCGGCCTGGACGTCACCGGGATATCGCACGTCATCAACTACGATGTGCCGCAGGAGCCCGAAGATTATGTCCATCGCATCGGAAGAACCGGCCGAGCCGCCGCTTCAGGCGACGCGTTTACGTTTATGTCGCCGGATGAGATTTCGATGGTCCGGACGATCGAGCGCGTGATCGGCCAGCAGATTCCGCGAATCTCCGTACCCGGATTCGATTTCGGAACCTCCGCGCTGAGCAGCTAGTCTCTTCAGCGTCGCACTCTACCAAGTCGTGACACGACGACGCTGTCGAGCGACGCGTTGCGCTTCACTACCACTGTTACGTTCGCCGCGCCGTAACCGACTCCGATCGGCGAGTAGGTTACGCTTGCGCGCGTCGTCTTGAGCTCTACCCGATGCTCCTTTCCCAGGTCGCGCTTTCGCACCGTGTCGGCGCCGGCGATCACGGAGACGATTCGCCGGGCAGTATCAATTTCCACCGACGTCTGCGATGCTCGGGCAATGGCGATGTGCCGCGCCGAGGAGAATAGAGTCTCGACTTCGATCGCCGCCTCGCGCGCGTCAATCGCGTCCAGCAATCTCGAGATTGCGGGTGCGGAGATTGCCGCCAGCAGGCAGATGAGGCAAACGGCGAGTGTCGCCTCGATAATGGTGAACGCGCGTCGCATTTTTCTATCGGCACAATGACTCGATCGGCGGGGAGCTCGTCATCAAAGCGCATCCGCAATGGGCGGAATCGTCCCGTGGACACCGGCAATCTCAACAGAGGATACTGATGAAGATCAGCATCGAATACTGCACCCTTTGAAACTACGAACCACGAGCTGCCAGGCTGGCGGCTGAGATCCGGGAGCACATTCCCGACGCCGAGATCGTAATGGTCCCCTCGAAAGGCGGAAGATTTGAAGTGTTACGCAACGGGGTGCCAATATTCGAGAAATCCAGGATGGGCCGGCACCCGCTGCCGGCAGAAGTGCTCGAATTGCTCACAGCCACGCAGGAATAGATGAAAATTGCGCTCTCCACCGGAGGCGGTGACGCTCCCGGGCTAAATGCCGTAATTCGCGCCGCCGTTTTGTCCGCCGTAAATCGCGGCTGGGAAGTCGTCGGGGTAAAGAAGGGTTACGCCGGCTTGCTTGGCGATGACGAGGTCATCCCTCTCAACGCGGCTTCGGTGCGCGGCATCGCCCATCTCGGCGGCACGATCCTGCGCACGACGAATCGCGGTAATCCATTTCACTATCCTGTCACGCTCGCCGATGGAACTGTCGAGGAGCGCGACCGCTCCGACGAGGTCATCGAAAACGCCAGAAAGATGGGAATCGACGCGCTGATCTCGATCGGCGGAGACGGGTCGCTTGCCATCGCCCAGCGTCTTTGCGAGAAGGGGATGAACATCGTCTGCGTCCCGAAGACGATCGATAATGACGTCAGCGGAACGATCACGACGTTCGGGTTCGACACCGCCGTCAGCACCGCCCTCGATGCGATCGACAAGCTCCACACGACCGCCGAGAGCCACGATAGAGTCATCGTGCTCGAGGTGATGGGCAGGCACGCAGGTTTCATCGCTCTGCACAGCGGCGTCGCCGGCACCGCCGATGTCATCCTCATCCCGGAGATTCCGTACGACATCGAGAAGGTCTGTGAAAAGATTCGCGAGCGCGACAGGAACGACCGCCACTTCTCCATCGTCGTCATCGCCGAAGGCGCCTTCCCGAGAGGCGAATCCCCTTCCATCATCGGCTCGCGCAAAGTCGGGCAGCCGGACCGGCTCGGGCACGTCGCCGAACACCTGGCCGAAGAGATCGAAGCACGCACCGGAAAGGAATGCAGGTCGCTTGTGCTCGGGCATCTTCAGCGCGGCGGGCAGCCGACGAGCTATGACCGATTGCTCGCGGTGAGATTCGGCGGGGCGGCTGTTCGCGCGATCGCCGAGAAGAAATGGGGACAGATGGTCGCGCTCCAATCGCCCCATATCGTCTTCATCCCGATCAAGCAGGTGCTCGGCGAAGTGAAGCGCGTGGACCCCTCACACGACCTCGTGTTGACAGCTCGGGCGACGGGAATTTCCTTCGGCGACTAAGATGTCCGGGGACGCTGCTCGCAACGTCACTAGAATGGGACAATTTCCGGCTTTCCGAGGGCCGGCCAAGGGTGGTTAAGTCCTTACTCAGAGGCGACTTAACTGGAAGTGGCACGGCTGGCCCCCACCGTGCACATTGAACTCCCCATGAATCGGACCAGTTTACACCCCAAACCAGGAATTCTTCGCGCGTGCGTCCGCGGCGCGGTCGTTCTGGCGCTGTGCTCCGCACCGGCGATGGCGCAGGGCCGCCCGATGCCGATCAAGGGTAAACTCGCACCGCCGCCGAAAGTGAAGATTGCCGTTCCGCCCGGGTTCGCGCCGCCGACTGGCATGTGCCGGATCTGGATTGATGGAGTTCCCGCCGATCAGCAGCCGGCACCAACCGATTGTGCTACAGCCGTTAAAAATCGCCCGCTCAATGGACGCGTGATTTTCAGCGACGAGGAGGCGACGTCACCGAAGCCGTCGAAGAAAAAGGATGAAGATGGACTCACTTCACAGGAGTAAATGATGCGCAATTCACTGAAGCTCGCGGCCGTACTGGTCGCAGTCACCGCAACATCCGCTTCGGCCCAGGGCCGCGGCCGCAACGAAGGTGGCGTTCCTCCCGGAATGCGTCCGCCCGCAGGAATGTGTCGCGTGTGGGTCAACGGCGTTCCTCCCGGACAACAGTCGGGCGTTACCGACTGCGCGACCGCCCAGGCACAGGTTCGGGCCAACAGCCGGATCATCTACGGCAGCAATACGAGAGCGATTCGCGATCTGAACCGGACGTACACGCGCCGCCGTCAGCTTAGCGACGGGTCGTATG
>JALYYD010000237.1 GCA_030946775.1 Gemmatimonadota bacterium | reverse complement strand
CGCGGATCCGTTTGGGGCGGCGGTGGCGGGAGATCTATCGTGGCCACAGCGCTGCGCGGGACGTCGGAGCCGAGATAGCGGCGAAAGCTGCGCTTCTCCACGCTGACCGGCTCGACTTCCTTGAGAGCTGCCCCGGCTACTGTCCCGCTCTTCTCCTCGACCATCACCTCGAATACTCCCGTGGTATCCAGCACCGGCACGGATAGGGGGAAATTCTTCGCGGGAATCGAGTATGTGAATGCGAGCTGCTTGAGCCCTGGCGCAAAGGGCGCGAACAGGGCCACGCGACCGTCTGCGAAGGAAATCGCGGCGGCGGGAAAATCTCCCTCACGAACGCTCGCGCCAGTCGCACCGGCAGGCAGCGGTGCGCTCCATACCGACTGGCGGGCATCGTTTCCAGCGGGAATTTTCGTCACCGAGCTGTCGTTGACGAGGTCGTAAACCTCGACGACGTTTCGCATCGCGTTCGCGTCAACCGCCGAGATCACGATGTGATGGCCGCGCACACTGATGGGCACGTGACGCGAGGTCGTGTCAAACACGGTGACCTCGGCGTCGATGCCGTTCACGTCGTCCTTCGAGAGCGGCGGTGTGAAGTAGGCGATGCCGCGGTAGATGCCGGAGACGAAATAGATCGCGTCGGAGCTGCCGGTCTTGTGGTAGTGAAAAGAGAACCGTCCCTTCGCGTCGGTGCGCACGGAGTCTATAGGCCCCTGCGCATCCGAGCCGACGCGGTGGAGCGTGACCCACATCGCCGCGATGGGATCCATCTTGTGGTCGCCCGGCTTGACGACGCGCCCGTCGACGGATTGCGGCGCCGTCGGCAGATCTCCGCCCTGGAGTCCGAGGACCAGCGCGAGACTAAGGGTGAAACTTCCCAAAATCTTCGGGGCGGAGATTCTCCAAATACTGCTTGAGCTGCTCGGCGTTCATCTCGTCGCCGCTCTCGGCGAGCGTCTCGGACTCCTGCTGGATCTCGTCGAGCAGCAGCGCGGTGAGCAGCGCGTCCTGGGCGAAAATTGGCGCGGCGAAGCGAAGAGCGATGGCGATGCTGTCCGAGGGGCGCGCATCGATCGTAACAGCGCCGGTCGAGCGGGCGACGTGCATCTCGGCGAAGAAGGTGCGGTTCTCCACTTTGGTGATGTGTACGCGCCGCAGCGTTCCGCCCATCGCGGTGATGATGTTCTTGCAGAGATCGTGCGTGAGCGGGCGCTCGCGCTTGAGATTATTCATCTCGATGACGATGGACTCCGCCTCGGACTGTCCAATCCAGATGGGCAGCAGCCGAGAGCCGCCCTTCTCCTGGAGGATGACGACGTAAGAGTTGCTTGTTCGATCGAGGCCGAGCCTCATCACCTCCACTTCCACCAGATCCATATTCGCAAGATACCGCGACGACAGGGCGCTGACCATCGCTCCCCGCCGGCGTTATTTTGAACGCTAATATGAATCGTCTTCTCGTAACGGGAGCGGCCGGCTTCGTCGGCGCGAGGTTTGTCGAGCGCCTGCGGGCGGACGGGCCGGTGGATATCGTCTCGGTGGACGCCCCGTCACATTTTCTGGATCGGCCGGAGCACTCGGCGATCGATTACGGGACGATTGTCGACCGCGAGAGCCTTTTCGACTGGCTGGCCGCGGAGAAGCCTGAGATTTCCGCGGTCGTCCACCTCGGCGCGATCACCGACACGACAGAGATGGACGTGGAGCTGCTCCGGAAGCGCAATCTGGAATACTCGCAAAAGTTGTGGAACTACACGGCGTCGAACAAAGTCCCGCTCGTCTACGCCAGCAGTGCCGCGACGTACGGTGCGGGCGAGCTTGGCTACGACGGTGATGAAGCGCTGATCCCGCGTTTGAAGCCGCTGAATCCATACGGCGAATCGAAGCGCGCGTTCGACGAGTGGGCGCTGAACGAGGAGAAGAACGGCAATGCGCCGCCGGCGTGGTCGGGATGGAAGTTCTTCAACGTGTACGGGTACGGCGAGGCTCATAAAGGGCGGATGGCTAGCGTCGTCCTGCACGCGTACAAACAGCTAAAGGCGGACGGCGGGATCAAGCTATTCAGGAGCCACCGGGACGGAATTGCGGACGGGCATCAGGCACGCGACTTCGTGGACGTGCACGACGTCGTGAACGTGCTGCGCTTCGCGATCGACACGCCGGTGAAGCGCGGGATCATGAACCTCGGCACCGGCAAGGCGAGAACCTTCCTCGACCTGGCGAGAGCGGTATGCAAAGCGGCGGGGCACGAAGAAGCAATCAGCTTCATCGATACCCCGCCGTCGATTCGCGACCAGTATCAGTACTTCACCGAGGCGAAAATGGATCGCCTTCGCGGGCTCGGCTACCGCAAGGAATTCAGGTCACTCGAGAGCGGAGTGGCTGAATACGTGAAGCGCCTTACCGCTTAACCGCCTTCTTGAGCGCGTCCACCTTGTCGGTGCGCTCCCAGCTGAACTGAACGCCATTCGACGTCTTCTTCGGCGTGCGGCCGAAGTGACCATACGATGAGGTCGCGCTGTAGATCGGGCGTCTCAGATCGAGAGCCTCGCGAATTCCCTTGGGCGTCAGATCGAATGTCTTTTGCACCGCCTTCATAATGTCGCTCTCGGGAACGGTGCTCGTTCCAAAGGTATCGACCATCACAGAGACGGGCTGCGCGACGCCGATCGCGTACGCGAGCTGCACTTCGCAGCGCCGGGCGAGCTTGGCGGCGACGATGTTCTTCGCCACCCAGCGCGCGGCGTAGCACGCGGAGCGGTCAACCTTCGAAGGATCCTTGCCGCTGAACGCGCCGCCGCCGTGCCGGCCCATTCCGCCGTACGTGTCAACGATGATCTTGCGGCCGGTTAGTCCGGCATCGCCCTGGGGTCCGCCGACGACGAAGCGACCGGTCGGATTCACGTGATACTTGATCTTTTTGTCGCGGAATTCCTTCGGGATCGTCGGCTCGATCACTTCCTTGATGATGAGCTGCGTCAGCTTCTTCTGCGAGATGTCCGCCGAATGCTGCGTCGAAACGACAACCGTTTCGACCCCGACCGGAACTGCGTCCTCGTACAACACCGACACCTGCGTCTTGCCGTCTGGACGGAGCCACTTTCCCGCTCCGTTGCGTCGAATGTAGGCAAGCCGCTCGGCGAGGCGATGCGCGAGCTGGATCGGCATCGGCATCAGCTCGTCCGTCTCGTCGGTCGCGTAGCCGAACATCATACCCTGGTCGCCGGCGCCGCCGGTGTCCACGCCCTGCGCGATGTCGGGGGACTGCTTGTCAATGGTGCTCATCACCGCACACGTCTTGGCGTCGAAGCCGTACGAGGCGTCGTTGTAGCCGATGCGGTCGATGGTTGAGCGTACGATTTCAGGAATATTGACGTACGTCTTGGT
>JALYYD010000224.1 GCA_030946775.1 Gemmatimonadota bacterium | reverse complement strand
CCGCTTCCATCTTCTCCGGATCGGTGACGAAGTACGGCGAGAGGTAGCCGCGGTCGAACTGCATTCCCTCGACCGTCTCCAGCGTCGTCTCGAGTCCCTTCGCTTCCTCGACGGTGATGACTCCGTCCTTGCCGACCTTCTCCATCGCTTCGGCGATCAGGTCACCGATCTCCTTGTCGTTGTTCGCGGAGATGGAACCGACCTGCGCGATCTCCTTCTTGCCCTTCGTCGGGACGCTCATCTTCTTGAGCTCTTCGACGACGGCGGTCACTGCCTGGTCGATGCCGCGCTTGAGCGCCATCGGGTTTACGCCGGCGGTGACGTTCTTGAGGCCTTCGCGGAAAATCGCCTGCGCGAGAACGGTGGCGGTGGTGGTGCCGTCTCCGGCGAGGTCGCTCGTCTTCGTGGCGACTTCCTTGACCATCTGCGCGCCCATGTTCTCGATCGGATCGGCGAGCTCGATTTCCTTCGCTACGGTGACGCCATCCTTGGTGACGGTCGGAGCGCCGAACTTTTTATCGATGACGACGTTGCGTCCCTTCGGGCCGAGCGTGACGCGCACTGCTTCGGCCAACTGATCGACGCCGCGCTTGAGGGCCGCGCGAGCCTCGACGTTGAAATGAAGTTCCTTAGCTGCCATTTGAGTGCTCTGTGTTGTTCAGGTTAGCCGATGACCGCGAGAACATCGGACTCGCGGAGAATGAGATACTGATTGTTGTCGATCGTGACTTCGGTTCCGGAGTACTTACCGTAGAGAACCTTGTCGCCGACCTTGAGCTCCATCGGGACGCGGACGTCCTTCTCGTAGCGGCCGGGTCCGACGGCGATGATCTCGCCCTGCTGCGGCTTTTCCTTCGCGGTGTCGGGGATGAACAGCCCGCCGCGCATCTGCTCCGTGTCTTCGGACGCCTTGACCATCACGCGATCCGAGAGAGGTCCGACCTTGGTGTTGCCGGTTCCAGCTGACTTTGTGGCCATACCCTGCAGCCCTCCAGCTAAGTGGCTTTGAGTGTTGATGAAAAAAGGGGCTGTTGGCACTCTAAGCAAACGAGTGCTAACAGCCCTTAAGCTACCTAATCGGGGGACCGAATTCAACTGGTGGAAGGACCCTTCATGCGCGGGCAGGATCGTTTTCTCTCGGGTCGATTAAATACCGCCCGCACGAGCTGTTAGGTCACTTCACCTAAAGTGGTTCCTACTGCCACAGAACAGTACAAGCACCTAGCGAACCGCTATACGCGAATAGCGGTTCGCTATCCTCTTGTAGTGCTCGGTTGGAGGGGCCTCGACACTTGCCCTCTACTTCACCGGCCACATCACGTGCTCGTATGGTGTCCCGGACCACATCACATACGGTCCGTTGCTCGGTGTTGTCGGAAGTCCAGCCAACATTGTGCCGTTCGGGTAAACGACCATCACGTGCGGGCCGACGTGGTGCCACTCGTTCGTCGCCGTCGGAGCCGGAGCGAAGGGCGTCGTGTTGCTCTCCCGGGTCTCGTTGCTCAGCATGTACGAGTAGCCGACACCTTTGACGTCCGGCGACTTGTTCGCCATCAACGCCATCAGCATCGCGCCGAAATTCTGATCGAAGCACATCGCGTTGACTTTGATGTATTTCGTCGCTGCCTGGCTCGGCATGCACGTCCAGCCATTTGTGCCGGCCCGCAGAGTCGCCTGCTTGCCGGACTTGTCCGGCCAGTCAACTACCGTCGCAGCCGCGCCAATCGAGGCCGGAGCCGCGCTCATCGCACTCCTGATCTTCGCCGCGCTGCTTTGCGCCGAGGCCGTCACCGTGGCCGCGCCGAGCGCTACGATTGTCAGTAAAATACCTTTTCGCCGCATTGGTCATCTCCTTCAAAGGGTCAATCATTGACCATGGGCGTAGAGGGTGCGAAATGTAAGGTACGCGCCCCCGAAATCCGGGTAAGCCGTCTGTGGCTCGCATCCGATGTGAATCTGTGCAGCGTCTGAGACGTTGCGACAGATGACCTTCGCCGAATCGAGCACCGCAACGGAACACTACAAGCGGATAGCGAACCGCTATACGCGAATAGCGGTTCGCTTTACACGTGTAGTGTTCTTTGGCCGTGTCGTTACGCGCGAAGAAGCTCGTACCCGATCCGTATCCCGTGCAGCGTCAGAAAGGGCTCCACCCGCTCGATCTCCTTCGAGTACGGCTTGATCAGCTCCGCCATCCCTCCCGTCCCGATCACGAGCGGATTGTTCTTGTACGGCCATTCCGCCTTGGTGCGGCGGACGAGCCCGTCGATCGAGTCCACGGCTCCATAAAACACTCCCGCCCTAACGCAGTCATCGGTTCTCCGCCCGATGACACGATTCGGCGCGCCGATGCCGACCGCGGCGAGCTGCGCCGTCTTCGTGAACAGCGTGTCCGCCGAAACGCGGATGCCGGGCTGGATCGCTCCGCCGAGGAAGGTGCCGTCGGCGAGAATGCAGTCGTAGGTGGTGGCGGTTCCCATGTCCACCACGATGCAGTCGCGCTTGAATATCCGGCTCGCCGCCAGCGTGTTGGCGATGCGGTCGGCGCCGACGGTGAGCGGCTCCTCGACATCCAGCTTCACAGGAAGATTCGACTGCGCCTCGACGAGGAGCGGGTCTTCGTTGAATACCTGGCGGCACGCCTCGAACAGCATCGGCGTCAGCTGCGGAACCACTGAGCATATCGCCGCGCCGGAGATCGCCGCCGTCTTCCGTGCGTCGGTTGTGACAATCGAGCGAATGAGAAGCGCCAGCTCGTCGGCGGTGCGCTGCGCCAGGGTGGTGAGCCGCCAGTGCGAGATAAGCGCCTCACCATCAAAGATGCCGATCGTTATCTCTGAGTTTCCAACATCGAATGCAATGATCAACGGTCCCTCTCCGCTTATGTGCCTTCAGTGAAGTTATTCGGTACCCGGAGCCTGCACGGGCGATGACGAGCGGCCCGGCACTCCCGGCATTACCAGCGAGCCGCTCCTGAATTTGACAACCGAATCCGCGAGCGCGACGAGCAGCTCGCCCGACGGGGAAATCCCGCCCACGATTCCGCTCGCCGGCTCAGTGCAATACCTGCCGCGCGCAAAGTCTCTTCCATCGAACTCTGACATCTCGCCGTCGTCGAGCTGGCCGACCGGCTGCGCTGCGTCTCTCAGCTCGGGAAACAACTCCGCCAGCACCTCCACGCGCGTCGTGCCCGGCTCGAGCGAGGCGGCGTCAACCGTTGCCGGGCGGCGCACATTTACTCCGACTCCGATCGCAACCCATTCGAGATCGGTGTTGCGCCATCGCGCCTCGATCAGAATCCCGCCCAGTTTCCTGCCGTCGGAAAATAAATCGTTCGGCCATTTGATCCTGACCGGCTCCTCGGAGAACAGGTCGAGAGCGCGCGCCGCGCCCAATCCGACGCGAATCGAAAGCACGTCGAGCGCCGACGGATCAACGGGACGCTCGATGAGCGTGAGCCAGATTCCCTCCCCCGGCTCGGACACCCATTTGGATCCGCTGCGACCGCGTCCCGCCGTCTGTGTATCGGCGATTACGATCGTGCCCGCGGGCGCGCCATCGCGCGCAAGCTCGTGCGCGACGTCCATCGTCGATGATGTCGCGCCGAGGAGGTGCACGTGCTCCGCCCCGATGAGCTCGGCGAGCCCCTCGGCGGAAAAGCCGTCGTACAGTGACGTGCTATCCACGCGTGTAAAGAATCACCAGCACGATGATCCCCAGCGCGATGCGGTAGGCGGCGAAGATCCCGTAGCTGTGGCGCGTGACGTAGCGCATCACGATCGAGATGGCGAGCCAGCCACTGATCGCGGACGCGAGCACGCCAACGATGAGCGGGGTCGTGAATCCGGTCGTGCGGATGACATCGGGAACTTTGAGCAGCGCCGCACCGGCGATGATCGGCATCGACATCAGGAAGCTGAACTTGGCCGCGGCCTCGCGATCGAAACGCAGCGCGCGGCCGGCGGTGATCGTGCCTCCAGAGCGCGACACTCCGGGAACGAGAGCCAGCACCTGCGCCAAACCGAATACGATCGCGTCAATCCATTTCATCGACGACAGTGGGCGGTCTGCGGGCCGCACGCGGTCCACGAGCCAGAGCAGGACACCCATCACCATCAGCATCGTAGCAATAAGGGCTGGGCTGCGAAATGCTGTTTCAGCCGGTTTTTCGAGCAGGAATCCGCCGATTGCCCCGGGGATCGTCGCTCCGATCAGAAACAGAACGCGCTTCTTTTCCGCAGTGTCCGCCTTGAACGTCACCAGCAGCGCCCCTGCGGCTTTGATCAGTCTCAACCATTCGTCGCGGAAGTACACCAGCACGGCGACGAGCGTCCCGACGTGCAGCGCGACGTCGAAGGACAGTCCGGGATCGGGCCAGTTGAACAGCCACGGCGCGAGCGTGAGATGCGCCGAGCTGCTGATGGGGAGGAATTCGGCCAACCCCTGAATGATGCCGAGTACAAGCGCCTGGAATGTTGTCATTTCTTGAGTGTGGTGATGGCCTTCGTGTAGAGCGCCTCGTATTTGGCGACGATCGCGTCCTGCGAGAACCGCTGGCGCGCGTCCGCCGCCGCCAACGCGCTCATCTTTTCCCAGCGCTTTCTGTCGCCGAGTATCTCGATCGCGGCGCGCGCCATTCCCTGCACGTCGCCGACTTCGCAGAGCGCGCCGGTCTCGCCGTCGCGCACCACTTCCGGAAGCCCGCCGGCCCTCGTGCCGACGACAGGCACGCCCGATGCGAGCGCCTCCAGCGCGGCGAGTCCGAACGACTCGCTCTGGCTCGGCAGGAGAAAGAGATCCGCACCGGCGAGAAGCGGCGCGATGTTGTCGATTTTTCCCAGGAACGACACGGACTCTTCGACTCCGTACCTCCGCGCCTCCTGCTCCGCCGCGTCTCGGTCGGGGCCGTCACCAACCATCACCAGGACGCTCGGCACCTTTTCGTTGAGTCTCGCGAAGATTCCGACGACGTCGCGAATGCGCTTCACCGGGCGGAAGTTTGAAACGTGCATCACGATCGGACGGTTGCCGTTGAACTGTTTCTTCAGCACGTCGGGGTACCGCGACCGGTCGTACAGCTCGGGATCGATGAAGTTGTGAATCACCTGCACGCCGCAGCCGTCGCAGCCGAAGGCGTTGAATGTTTCGTCCTTGAGAAACTCGGACACGGCTGTGATGTGATCCGACTTCTCGATAGAGAACTTGGTGATGGCGTGAAAGGACGGATCCTGCCCGACGAGCGTGATGTCGGTGCCGTGCAGGGTCGTGATGAGACTGACGTCGCCCCCTTCCTTGCGCAGCATCTCGCGCGCGATCCAGCCGCTCGTCGCGTGGGGAATCGCATAGTGGCAATGCAGCACCTCGAGCCCGCGGTCGCGCGTGACCTCGTGCATCCGCAC
>JALYYD010000210.1 GCA_030946775.1 Gemmatimonadota bacterium | reverse complement strand
CGTGCATCCGCACCGCGAGGGCGAGATCGTACGGCGGAAACTCGAACAGTGGATAGCGGCCGACGTCAACTTCGTGAAAGAAGACTCGCGGCAGGAACGACGGAAGTCTGAATGGCTGGCGGTAGGTGATGAAATGCACTTCGTGGCCGCGCCCGGCGAGCGCGATACCGAGTTCCGTCGCGACGGCGCCCGATCCGCCGTACGTCGGATAGCAGGTGATCCCGATTTTCATTCGCCCGCCGCTCCCCTATCCCACCATTGCTGAACGATCAGATCTCCTCCGGGAGATTCGGGATCGACTCTCGTCACCTGCGCCGCGGGTTTATTTTCAAGCTGATTCCGAAACCAGGTGCGCTGCCGCTTGGCGTATTGCCTCGTCTCAATAATGACGCGCGCGCGGGCCGTTGCCAAATCGGTTTCACCCCTTGCGACCGCGCGCATCGCGCCGTATCCGGACGCCTTCCACGCTGGAGCGTCGTCAGGCACGGTCTCCGCAAGCCGCCGAGTCTCGCCCAGCCATCCGCGCTCGACCATTTCGTCGAAGCGCGATTCGATTCGCCGGTGAATCGCGGGTCCGGGATCGACCACCAGATAATCGGGCGTGAACGCGGGCGCGTCGCCACGAGCCGTACGCTCGCTGCCGTAGCTGTCGCTGATGCGGCTCCCCGAAAGCAGCGCCGTCTCGATTGCGCGAACGAGCTGAGTTTTGCCGAGGTGGGCGCGGGTGGGATCGAGCACATCGCACCATCGGTGCAGCTCCTCCGTCGTCTGCTCCCGAAGGAACTCATCGAGAGCGGCGCGACGACTCGCCTCGAGCTCGGGGACGTCGCTGAGCGGCTCGAAAAGGGCGCGGATGTAAAGCCCCGTTCCGCCGACGATCACCGGAATCAGATCTCGCGATGTCGCCTCCGCGATCCACTCCTTCGCATCTTCGGCCCATCGCGCCGCCGAGTAGCGCTCGGACGGATCGATGATGTCGATGCCATAGTGAGGAACACGCGCGCGCTCATCGCGCGTTGGCTTCGCGGTCCCGACATCGAATTCCCGATACACCTGCCGCGAGTCAGCGCTGACGACCGCGATTCGGCTGTGCTCGGCGAGCCTCATTGCCAGCGCGGACTTGCCACCGGATGTCGGCCCACAGATAACGCGGAGGAGTGTGCTCGTCACTTGCGGCCGAATCGGCGTTCGACTTCGTCCCACGTCAGATGGACGATCGTCGACCGGCCGTGCACGTCGTGCGCGGGGAGCTTCGTGTCGCGGAGCGAAGCGAACAACGCTCGCATTTCTCCCTGTGAAAGCTGTTCTCCCGCTTTGATCGCGGCCTTGCACGCGACAGTCGCGGCGAGCCGCTCGTGTCTCGCCGCAGCGCCGGCGACGCGATCTCCAGTGAGAGCGTCGAGCGTCTCTCTCAAGCACCGCTCCGCGTCGAAACGTGGATGCGGCATCGGTACAGTGTTGACGATCAGCGTGTGGCCGCCGAATCCCTCGACTCCGTATCCGAGCTTCTCGAGGTATTCGCGGTTCGCGTCGAACGCCTCGCCCTCGGCTGGGCCAAGATGAAGCGTGAGTGGAAGGAGCAAATGCTGAGCGGGCGCCGCTCCGCTCTCGAGCGCGCCCATAAACTCCTCGTACAGGACGCGCTCGTGCGCGGAATGCTGGTCTATCAACACCAATCCATCCGGATGCTCGAAGGCGATGTAGGTACTCCGGAGCTGGAATAGCGGCGGGATTGGCTCCTGCTGCTGCGTCTCCGCCTCTCTGGACTCGGCGTATCGCGCGCCGTCACCAGCTGGCGAGCTCTCGTGACCGATCTCGTGATCGAAGAGCGGAGAACCGGAAGTCTCCCTTCCGGAGAGGACTCCAGTGTCCACGGCGTTGAATGAGTCCGGCTGCCGCGTCGTGAAGAAAGATCCGCGCGCGCCGAGCGAGGCCGCGCTGTCGAAGTTCCCGAGCGCACGCCGCACAGCATTCTCGACAGCGCGTTCTACCGGCCACCGGTCGCGAAAGCGGACCTCCGCTTTTGCCGGATGCACGTTTACGTCAACGGTGTCGTGCGGGATGGTTACGTTGAGAAAGAACGACGGTCTCACTCCGGCGACGATCGTCGACCGGTAAGCCGCTTCGACAGCGCGGGCTATTCCCGTATCGCGAACTGCACGCCCGTTGATGGCGAGGAAAGTGCGCCGAGTGGAAGTGCCGACGTCGGAAGGCCGCTGCGCCAATCCGCTGACGTGATACGCTCCGGAGACGTCGTCCACCTCGAGCAGCCCCTCGGCGTATTTGCCGCCCCACACGCCGGCGATTCGCGAGCGCATCGAGGACACCGGCGGGAGCGTCAGCACTTCCTTCCCGTCGTGCTCGACTGTGATCCGCACGTCCGGATGCGTGAGCGCGAGCGACGTAACAGACTCGACGGCGCTTCTCCACTCCGAGCGCGCGCTGCGGAGGAATTTGAGGCGCGCCGGAATGTTGTAGAAGAGCTGCTCGACGGTGACCGTCGTTCCGCGGCGGCGGGAGATCCCCTGCTGTTCGGACAATTTCCCGCCCGCCGACGTCATTCGCGTGCCGGCTCCGTCGGCGGTGGCGGTGTCAATCGAGAACTGCGACACCGACGCGATCGACGGCAGAGCTTCCCCGCGGAACCCGAATGTCGAAACGCCGACGAGGTCCGACGCGCTCTTTATCTTCGACGTCCCGTGACGCGCCAGCGCGCGCGGAAGATCGTCGGGTGATATTCCCGTACCGTCGTCGCTGACCCGAATGAGGCGGCGGCCGCCCTCCTCCACGGAGATGTCAACGACCTTGGCGCCCGCGTCGAGCGCGTTCTCCAAAAGCTCCTTGATTACCGACGAGGGTCGTTCGACGACTTCGCCGGCGGCGATCTGGTCGGCGACCGCGGACGGCAGGATGGAGATCATCGGTGAATGATCTTCCTTACCAATCCTTTCCGCGAGGGGGAGGGAGCGGAACATTCCGGCGCTGCTTCCGCCCCTGGACATCCATCTCCTGGTCCTCCGCCGCATTCAAAAGCGCTTCGGCGCGCTGCGGCGACATCCCTGGCGTCGGCTTGGGGACGTTCCGGGTATTGTTGGATGCGGATGGTGATGGCTGCGGAGATGGATTGCTTCCGCCGCCCCCTCCCCCACCACCGCCGCCTCCGCCGCCACCGTTCTTCTTTCGCAGCGCGAGCTCGTAGTTCCACTTCGCGTCCGTGTCCGACGGTGCGCTCAGCAGCACTTGCTTGTAACGGGCGAGCGCGCTGTCGAGCGGAGCGTCGGCGGAATCCTTTGTCGCCGAGTCCTTTGCAGAGCGCAGACCCTGGACCAGATAGTCGAGCCCGAGATTGAAGCGGGCGCGATACTGAGTCTCGGCGTCCTTCGTCTCGGCTGCGCGCGTGAGCGAGTCGATAGCCGGTGCGAGCGAATCGCGGCTGAGCAGCGCCGTCCCGCTGTTGTACAGCGCGATTGCGGCAGGATCCCGCGACGGACCCTGATGACATCCGTTGAGAGAGAGCATCATTACAGCCGCCGTGGTCGCTGCCGCCCCCGCGCGCCGTCTCACGCGACGCGTGACAGCGAACGTGTCAGCGAAGATCAGCAGCAGCGCCGGCAGAATGAACCACTGGAACTGCGCGCCGAGGTTTTCCCCCGAGGACACCGAGCGCTGCGAGGCGTGGAGACGGTTGATCACTTTGCGAATTGCGGTACCACGCTCATCGGGAGTTCCCGCCGCTGGAATGAACGCCCCCTTCCCGACGCTTGCCGCTTCGCTCAGAACATTCGGCGAGTAACGCGTCACGACGACCTGATTGTTCTGATCCTTCTTGAGCGACTGCGCGCCATTCTCACGAATCGGGATCGTAGAGCCGGCGGTGGTTCCAAATCCCACGGTGATGACCACGATCCCCGCGTCGGCGGCGCGCTTTGCTTCCGTTAGCACTTCGGTGGAATCATCAAAACCTTCACCGTCGCTCATCAGCACGATGGCGCGGTCGCTCTGCGTAGAATCGAGACTGAGCAGCGTCGTCGCCTGGCGCAGCGCGCTCGATAGCGAGCTGCCACCCTGCCCGACTATGGTGGGATCGAGATTCTGCAGAAACAGGTCGAGGGCGCTGTTGTCCACCGTCATCGGAGTGAGGATGTAGCTCCGCCCCGCGAACGCGATGAGCCCGAATTTGTCGCCTGGAGAAAGTTCGCGGAGGCGGTTTACCGCTTCCTTCATCGCCACCAGGCGGCTTGGCTTTTCGTCCGTCGCCTGCATCGAGAGCGACGCGTCGAGCGCGAGGACGATGTCCACTCCGGACGCTTTCACCATCGCCTGCTCGAGTCCCCAGCGCGGCCCGGCGTACGCGATTCCGATGAGGAGCGCGGCGAGTCCGAGCCGGATGACTCTCCCCCGTCCTTTACTCGGAGTGAGCGATGGCGCGAGACGGGCGGTCATCTCCGCCGTGCCGAGCCGCGCGAGACGTGCGCCACGGGCGCGAATTCCCATTCTCACCAGCCAGAACGTCAGGAACGGGAGAATGAGCGCGAGCACGAGCGCGATTGGCCACTGGATGTATTTCAGCATCGTCACGGGAGCGGCGCCTTCCACGCGACAAGAAAGAGCTCGCCGATCAGCGCGAGAATCCCGAGCGTAAGCGGCCACCGGAACAGTTCGGCGTAGCGCACAACGGTGCGCGATTGAACGGGAGCACGCTCGAGCCTGTCGATCTGCTGATAGATGGATTGCAGCGCCGCAGCGTCGCGGGCTCGGAAATATCTGCCGCCGGACATCCGCGCGATGTCACTCAGCATCACTTCATCGAGCTCGACCGGCTGCATCTGGAAGATCAGCCGCCCATCCGAGCCGCGCCCGATTGGAACGGGAGCCGAGCCCTGGGTACCGACTCCGATCGTATAGATCTTGATGCCGTACGCCGACGCCGCCTGGGCAGCTGTGCGCGCGTCAACGTTGCCGCGGTTGCTGATTCCGTCTGTGAGAAGAACGAGGACCTTCGATTTTCCAGGCGCGTCACGAAGACGATTCGCCGCCGTCGCGAGAGCGGTGCCGATCGCAGTACCGTCCTCCAGCTGCCCAGCCTGAAGGTTGTCCACCGCCTGCGTCACCACCGCGTAGTCGGTGGTGAGCGGAACCTGCGTCAGTGCTTCACCGGCAAAGGCCACGATCCCGATCCGGTCGCTGCGGCGCCCGGCAATGAAAGACTTCACCGTGGCCTTTGCAACCTGAATTCGATTCTGCGGCTGAAAGTCCTGCGCCAGCATCGAGCTGGAGAGATCGATCGCCAGCACGATGTTGATTCCCTGGCTCGTCAGATTCTCGACCTTCGCTCCTGCGCGCGGGCGCGCCAATGTCACCACAAGAAGCGCGATTGCGAGATTCCGCAGCAGAAAGATCGCGCGCGGAATCCAGCTGCCCGATCGCGGGCCGCGTGCGAGCACCGACGCCTGAGAGAACACGATCGCATCCGGGCGTCTACTTCTCCGCCACGCCCACCAAGCAGGAAGCAGCAGCAGCAGCCAAAGCGCCTGCGGCGTGTAGAAGGCGATCGCCCCCGGCCACGTCACGCTGCTTTCTCCCTCTTTGCATTTTTCTCCGCGGCTTCCGCCGCGACGATCCGTGCTTCCACAGTGTCCACAATCACGCGCGCAGAATCGCCGACGCCCTGCGCCTCGACGGGAGTCGTAGTCTCGCGCGCGAACTTCACAAGATCCGTGCGACCGAGCATCGCCGGCAGCGAGCGCTCGGCCTCGCTTTCCAGCTCGAGCTTCGGGAGGAGCTCACTCGTTGTGTATGAGCGCCGAACTCCTGTCACCCGCGCGGCGAGATAGTCGCGCATCACATCCACCATCATCGCGAGATGCACCGCCGGCTCGCGCTCGGCGGGATGCTCGCGGGCCACTCGGGCGAACTCCGCCTTCGCACGCTGATACGGATCCAGAGGCATCGCCGCGCGCCGTCTGTACCGCAGCCACAGCCACCATCCGAGGAGAGCGAGGAGCAATAGCAACAGCAACGGAAGCCACTTCTTCCAATCGAAGGATGTCAGCGCGATGAGATCGCGCGCTGGCTTCGGCTTGCGAAGAGTCGTGTCCTTCGGAAGTACTGACCTCACGAACAGGTTGATCCCGGAGATCGGGACAAGCTGCTGCCTTCCGCGATATGTCACGACGACGTCGGAAATGTTCACCGGTTGCGTGCCGACGTCCCACGCCGCGAGCCGGTAACCGGCAACGGCTGTATCTCCCTGCATCGTCGTGGCGCGCTTCCCGATCAGCTCGACGGGGAATGTCCCCGGCTTATGCACTGTGTCGGGCCCCGCGGGAAAGGCGAACTGCGCGCCGTGCGGGCCAAGCACGCGAACGATCAGCGTCACGTGATCGCCGACCGTCACCGTGTCGCGATCCAGAGCGAACCCGAGCTGCACCGGGAACGGCCCCTGAGCGACAGCAGTTTGAAGGAAGAGCGCGACGAGAAGATTCATCATCTGCGGCGCGCCTGCGTCTCGCGCGAGCGGAAGAATTTAAGCAGCGGCTCGACGACGCCCGCGTCGGTGTGCACCGGCACTTCGTCAATCGCCAGTCGGCGCAGCAGATGCTTCCGTGTCTCTCGCTCTTCCGCGGTGTGAATCTCGTACGCCGATCGTACCGCCCTGCTGCTCGTGTCCACCTCGACCGTCTTGCCCGTCTCCGGATCGACGAAACGCGCGATGCCAAGGTCGGGGAGCTGCATCTCGCTCGGGTCTTCGACGGTGACTGCGACGACGTCGTGATGCTGCGCGAGAATCTTGAGCGGGCGGTCGATCCCCGGCGCCAGAAAATCGGAGACGATGAAGACGATGGCGTGCTGGCCGAGCATCCGAGCGAGGTAGTCGATCGCCCCGGCGAGATCCGTTCCTTTTCCCTTTGGCTCGAATGCGAGGAGATCACGAATGATGCGAAGGACGTGGCGCCGTCCCTTCCGCGGCGGAACGACGTGCTCGATGCGATCGGTGAAGAGCAAAATCCCGACACGGTCGTTGTTGCGCACGGCGGACATCGCCAGCACGGCGGCGAGCTCACTCGCCAGCTCGCTCTTGAATCGCTTCACGGTGCCGAACCGCTCCGATCCGGAAAGATCAACCATCAGCATCACAGTCAGCTCGCGCTCTTCGATGTACCGCTTCACAAATGGACGGCGCATTCTCGCGGTGACATTCCAATCAATGGAGCGCACTTCGTCACCGGGCTGGTACTCCCGGACTTCGGAAAACTCCATTCCCTGGCCTTTGAACACCGAGCGGTACTCTCCCGTGAACAGAGAGTTCACGAGTCCGCGGGTTCTGAGCTCGATGAGCTTTACCTGCCGGAGAATTTCCGGCGGGACGCCGGCCGCCGCGTTACGGACCGGCGCCGTGGCGCTTTCTTCGCGCCGGCTGCGCCGCTTCCAGATCACGGAGCCGGAATCGCCTCCAGCACGCGTGCGACGATCGCGTCGGCGCTCACCTCCTCCGCTTCCGCCTCATATGTGCGGAGCACGCGGTGGCGGAGCACGTCGGGCGCGATCGCTTTCACGTCGTCGGGCGTGACGAAAGCGCGTCCGCGCAGGAACGCGTGAGCGCGTGACGCCTGCGCGAGCGACAGGGTGGCGCGCGGGCTCGCTCCAAACTCGATCAGCGGAGCCAGCTCCTTCAATCCCGCTGCGGCCGGCTCGCGCGTCGCGTGCACTATGTCCACGATGTAATCAACGAGGCGGTCATCCATATACAGCTCGGCGATGCGCGCTCGCGCGGCGAGGATCGCTTCCGGCGATGCGACGTGCCGGACGGGAATCTTCACGCCGCCGGCCATTCGCCGCAGAACTTCCTTCTCTTCGTCACGCGTCGGGTAGCCGACGTGGAGCTTGAGCATAAAGCGATCTACCTGCGCTTCGGGGAGCGGATACGTTCCCTCCTGCTCGATCGGGTTCTGCGTCGCAAGGACGAGGAACGGCTCCTCGAGCTTGTACGTCGTTCCGCCGATCGTCACCTGCTTTTCCTGCATCGCCTCGAGTAGCGCCGCCTGGACTTTCGCGGGCGCGCGGTTGATCTCGTCGGCGAGAATGATGTTCGCGAAGATCGGCCCCTTCTTTACGGCGAAGTTGCCGGTGTGCTGCTCGTAGATCTGCGTGCCGAGAATGTCGGCCGGAAGCAGGTCGGGTGTGAACTGAATTCGCTGGAACGATGTGCTGATCGTCTCGGCCAGCGTGCTCACCGTCAGCGTTTTGGCGAGTCCCGGAACTCCCTCGAGCAAAACGTGACCGCCGGTGAGGATGCTGATAACCAGCCGCTCGATCATATAGTTCTGCCCGACGATCCGCTTGCCTACCTCGGCGACGACCTCCTGTACAACCGTCGCGTCAGCTGCGTTTGCGTTTTGTTGTGCCACGTCTCGCTCCCCCTCCGTCACGTTTCGGTTTGTCACTCGTCTTCGGCTTCTCTTCCTCGTCGTAGCGTTGCTGCTTTCCTTCACGCACCGCCGCTCCGTGAGTGAGAGCATCGATCAGATCCCGCTCCTTCACCGATAGCGCCCGCGACTTCCCGCTCGGCAGCATTCCCAGCTTCACCGGCCCGAACTGCGTCCGCGTGAGCCGCTCGATTTCCAGACCGAGCGCTTCGCACAACCGCCGCACCTCGCGCGTCCTGCCTTCTGCAAGCGTGATCTCGAGATCCCACAGCCCGCGGGTCAGCTTCAGCGCATTGATTGCCAGCGGCCGCACGACTCCATCCTCCAGCTCTACACCGCCGCGCGCCTCACGAGCCGCCTCGGCGGCGTTCCCTCGCACCGTTGCGACATAGGTCCGCTCGATCTCGTGGCTCGGATGAGTCAATTTGTGGGCCGCTTCGCCGTCGGTCGTGAGGAGGAGCACGCCTTCGGTCATATAGTCGAGGCGCCCGACATAGGTCAGGCCCAGCTTTGGCGGCACCAGATCGAAGACAGTGCGCCTCCCCTGCGGGTCCGACGCGGTTGTCATCACCCCCGGTGGCTTGTTCAAAACGACCCAGGTATGGAGCGCGGGCAGGGAGATCTTCTTCCCGTCGACGATTATTTCGTCCCTTCCGGGTTCCACCGTTTGTCCTGTCGTGGCGACAGCGCCGTTAACGCGCACGCGCCCGGCCGCGACCAGCTCTTCCGCTTTTCTGCGCGACGCGACGCCGGCCCTCGCGAGGGCGCGCTGAATTCGCATCGCCTCCGCCATCAGACGGCTGCCTGAGTCTCTTCCCGGGGCTCGCTTTCGATCTGCCCGGCAGGACGCGGTGTGCGCAGCGCGATCGCCAGCTCGTCGGCTCGCGGAAGCTCTTCCAGATGGCGCAGCGCCAGCTGCTCGAGAAAGGTCGGTGTAGTCCCGTACATCAACGGCCGCCCCATTCCCTCGCCGCGGCCGGTCACGTCAATCAGGCCGCGCTCGTGCAGCGATTTCAGAATCGCGCCGGCGTTGACTCCGCGGATCTCTTCGATCTCCGCGCGTCCGATCGGCTGGCGATAAGCGATGATCGCCAGCGTCTCGAGCGCGGCGGCGGAAAGCCGCGACGGACGCGCGGCAAGCTGCGCGCGCTCTATCGCCTCGGTGTACTCGGGGCGCGTGAGAATCTGCCAGCCGCCGGCGACTTCGAGCAGCTCGACGCCGTGTCCGTCCTGTTCGTAGTGGTCGCGGAGCTCGATGAGCGCGGCGTCTACATTCTCGCCCGGCTCGTCAATGTTCGCGGCCATCGACTTTAGGTCGGCGGCGGAGATCGGTGAGGCGCTCGCGAAGAGCGCCGCTTCAAGCAGCTTCGCTAGTGGAGTCACGGGAGATTGCGACAGGCGCGAATGCGCGCGGTTGATCGAGGCGGAGCTCGCCGAGCTTGGCGAGCTCGAGGAGCGCGAGCAGAACCGACAGCACCTGCCACGGCTCCGCGTTCCTGGGCACGACGTCCGTCCACTGCGCTCTCGCTCTCATCGCGAGAATTGCGCGCACGACGCCGATCGCGCCGTCCACGTCGAGAGCGCGCGGAATGACTTCGTGGATGTCCGGTTTCCGTGCGATGCGGATGACGCGGTCAACCGCGCCGAGCAGCTCGGCGAGTGAGAAGCTGAGCGCGCCCGGGACGGGCGGAAGAACGGGATTCGGGAGATATGCGCGCGCGAATCGGGAGCGCCGCTCTTCGCTGAGCTTCTCGAGAAGGTCCACCACCTCGCGAACCTGCTGATACTCGAGCAGGCGCCGCACCAGCTCGGCGCGCGGATCTTCCCACGCGTCCTCACCCTCACGGCGCGGCAGCAGCATCTGCGCCTTGATGCGGAGGAGACGCGCTGCCATTTCGAGATAGTCGGCGGCCTCGTCGAGCTTCAGCGTCGAAATGCGCGCGAGGAACTGTTCCGCCACACGCGCGATGGGAATGTCGTAGATGTCGATCTGCTCGTCGCGGATAAGCGAGAGCAGCAGATCGAGCGGGCCGGAGAAATCCGCCAGCTCGACGACGAATACTTCCGCCGCATCCGCGCCCGGCGCGCGGCCGTCCGTCACATTGTCCATTGGCTGGGCAGGATGTACGGGAAGACGAGTGCCATCGCGGCGCGATAGACGGCGAACACAGGCGCGAACAAGTAACTCAACACCGGGCCCCCGAACCAGAGCAACAAAAGCAGTATCGGAATTCCAAATCTTCCGAGTCGCTGGTAACCGAGGCCCCACGCCGGCGGAAGCAGATACTTCAGTACGTGCGAGCCGTCGAGCGGCGGGATAGGAATCAGATTGAATGCGGCCAGGCCGAGATTAATGATTATCCCGGTGGCGAACATCTTCTGGAAGAGCGACAGCGTCTCCGCGGCTGACGGCACCGCGTGACCGATCAGTCCCAGAAGGATGATCGACGGCACCAGCAGCGCGGCAATAATGAGATTGGTAACAATTCCTGCCAGAGAGACCTGGATGTCGCCGCGCTTGAAGTTCCGGTAATTCCGGGGATTGACCGGTACGGGTTTCGCCGCGCCGAGCACCGGCAGGCCGCCAAGGTACATCACGAGCGGGAAAATGACGCTCATGAAGGGGTCGATGTGCGGGAGCGGGTTCCACGTCAGGCGTCCGAGCGAATATGCCGTCATATCGCCATTCTTCATTGCCACCCAGCCGTGGGCGTACTCGTGCGCCACGATCGAAAACAGCAAAACGGGCACGATGAGTAGAAAGTTCTGGAAGGATTCCAATTTTCGGCGATTGACGGGGGCGGAGCGGAGGTCCTTGTGCGCGTGGAAGTTATCACAACCCGCAGTTGATTGGCAGAGCAGGACCGGGTATCTTTCGCCCTTCGCAACTGGGCTTTCCGCCCGCAAATACACAGGGGATTTTTAGTGCCGAATATCGCTTCCGCGAAAAAGAACATGCGGAAATCGCGCGCCGCCAGCGTGCGCAACCGCGCCCAGCGCTCGACCCTTCGCACCGCGCTCAAGAGAGCCGGCAGCGGGACCGTAGACGAAAAGAAGTCAGCCGTCAAGCTTCTGGACCGCGCCGCGCGGAAGGGATTGATCCATAAGAATACCGCTGCCCGGCACAAGAGCCGGCTGGCGAAGAAGAAAGCCGCGAAGTAGGCGGCAGAGCGACGAGTATGGGAAAGGCGCCCGAGCGGGCGCCTTTTTTTCGTACTACAACGGCAACCGAACGCGTGCCCAGTGCTCAGCTAAGCGGCAGAGAGCTCATCAGTCACGGCAATACTGACTGTTCATTTGTTGGTCCGCCGCTCAGAAAAATCACCGAGTAGTTTTCTGCCGAGCTAAGAGCTGAGCCGCTCAGCACTGGGCACTTGTTCCGTTGCATTTGCAGTTGCCGTTGCCGTCAGAGCGTCGCCAACTCCCCCCCGCACCGCTCACAGTACCACTCGGTCGGGTAGTTCGACGCCCCGCACTCCGGACACTTGAGCGTCTTTTGCTGTTCTGTCCGCAGATCCGGCAGCCCGCTCCGCTTTGACTTGGTGGCCGTTGTCGGGGAGGCCGCTTCCTCTAAACCCGTGCCCCGATCAGAAGCCGGCGACCCCACCCCCGCAGCTGGCTGTTCGCGAGTGATCCCAGGCCCCGCCTTCGCAGCCTCCGGCTCGGATTTGCCAGGCGCGACCGAGATCGCCTGCGCGGCCGTTTCCCCATCCCGCTGCGGCCATCCACTCGACGCTGTCCGCCGCTGGCCGTTCTGCTCCGGCGCTGTGGAGACGGGCTTCGCTTGCGTCGGCGCCGGGGCCGGCGTCGGCGTCGGCGTCGGCGCGGAAGTGGACGCCGTTGCCACCGCATGGGCCTTTGGCGCCGTCGGCGCCGCGCTCAACGTTCCCGGTACGCTCGGATTCGCGCTCAGCGTAAAGACCCGGTTCAGCTCGGCAAGCTGCGTCTCGGCGGCGGTCCGGTCGACGGCAATCCGCGAAAGCTCGCGCTCGGAGTCGGCCTTGATCCGCTGCCATTCCTCATCCGTATACTCGCCCACCGCGGCGCGCACCTCGGCCTCCTGCCGGGACTCGTGCTGGGCCGCCTCTTCCTGGGAAATCCCCTGGAGCTTCGCAGTCAGCGCATCGATGTGGGACTTGAGCTCGCCCGCGCGGGCCCCCAGGCGATCGGAAACATCCTTGAGGCGGCTCTCATAGTCGGTCCGCACCTTCTGGTAGACCGAATCGGGCGTGCTCGATTTACGCGACTCGAGCGCGGCCAGCCATTCCTCATAGCGCTGCCGTTCGCCCAGTAGCCCGGTTAGAGCCTCCAGAGATGCTGTCGTTTTATCCTTCATCCCCCTTCTCCGCCGCCCTCAACTGGTCAATTTGAATCGCCTTGCTGCCGATAGACGATTTGACCCGCAACTATAGTACATACCGCCTTTCCGCGCAGCGCCATTCCAGCGTACGGGGTGTTCCGGCCCTTCGATAAAAACGTGGAAGGATCGACGCTCCAGGAAGCCGAGGGATCGAACACGGTGACGTCGCCGGCGGACCCGCGGCGAAGCGTGCCTCCGGAAAGATTGAACAGCCGCGCGGGCGCGCAGGCCATTCGGTCCACCATCTGACTGTACGAGATGATCCCGGTTTCGACGAGAGTCGTGACGATTACCGCCAGCGCCGTCTCCAGCCCGATGATTCCATTCGGTGCGTCGGCGAACTCGCGCTCCTTCTCGTCGTAATGGTGCGGCGCGTGGTCGGTGGCGACAAGATCGATCGTCCCGTCTCTCACCGCTTCACGAAGCACCGCGACATCCTCCGCGGTTCTAAGCGGCGGGTTCATCTTCGCATTCGTGTCGTAGGCGCGAACGCGTTCCTCGGTGAGAGAGAGGTGGTGCGGACACACTTCCGCTGTGACGTTGATTCCCCGTTCCTTCCCCCAGCGGATGAGCTCGACCGATCCCTTCGTGCTCATATGCGCCAGATGCACGTGCCCTCCCGTGCGCCGCGCGAGGAGAATGTCGCGAATGACCATTATCTCTTCCGCTTCCGAAGGGATGCCGCGAAGGCCGAGACGCGCGCTGACGATCCCCTCGTTCATCGCCCCGCCCGCGGCGAGTGTCGGCTCTTCGCAGTGGTCGATCACCGGAATCCGGAAAGTGCGCGCATACTCCAGCGCGGTGCGCATCAGCTGCGCGCTCACGACCGGCTTGCCGTCGTCACTCACCGCGACCGCGCCGGCACCGACCATCTCGCCGAACTCGGCGAGCGATTTTCCCATCTGGCCAAGAGAAATCGCCCCGATCGGATAGACGCGCGCGGCATTCGCCTTTGCGGCCTGTCGAAGCACGAATCCAACCGCCGCCTGGTTGTCCGTCACGGGGTCGGTATTCGGCATCGCGCAGACGGCGGTGAATCCGCCCGCCGCCGCCGCTCTCGCACCGGTGGCGATAGTCTCGACGTCTTCCCGCCCCGGCTCGCGCAGATGGCAGTGCACGTCGATGAGTCCGGGCGATACGATCAACCCTTCGCAGTCTATGACGTCACACCCGTCCGGCGGAGAGATTTTGCCACCGATCGCTTCGACTATTCCGCCGCTGACGAGAACGTCGCCGATCGCATCGAGCTTCTGCGAGGGATCGACCAGCTTCCCGCCGGCGAGGAGAATCGGTTTCACGAGAGATCTCTCCCGCGCGGACCGCTTCCCTTCGCCGCTTCCGCCAGCTCGGGCTTGCCGCCGGAGAGCAGATACAAAACCGCCATTCGCACGGCGAC
>JALYYD010000168.1 GCA_030946775.1 Gemmatimonadota bacterium | reverse complement strand
GCGCTTGAACGCTTCGGCGGATTGCCGCGCGGATCTCGGCGCGAGCGCGATCGCCACGACCCGCTGCCCGTTGCCGACAGGCCGATGACGGATCACAAGCGACATTCCAGCCTGCGAAAAATCTCCGAGCCGCTCGGAGCCGCGTGCACTGATGATCCGCCCATCCGAGATCCGCTCGGCGCCGACGACCGCGGTGCTGACGGGGAAAGACGTACCGGTCTGTCCGTAGATCTTCACGTCGCTGCCGGAGGCGACGCGAAATGCGTCGGGCACGAGCCAGAAATCGTGTGCGCCGGCGACCGACGCGGCAGACAACGCCGCGATGCACACCGACGCGAACGCTGCAGCGAGGCGCCCGGCGCGGGCTACGAAACGCGGCTGCGCGATGACAACGTTCATTTAAGCTCCTGTTTGGATGAATGGCTCATCTTGCGATCGTCGCAGTGGCATCACTCGGGACTAGCAGCGAGAGCCCGCTTCACCGCTTGCTTCAGCGCAGAGTCCCTGGTGAGCAGAATGGCGACGAGATTCCCGTTCGTGAACAGCGCTGGAGGGGCGATCCAGCTGATCATCATCGTGGGTGGATTGACACTCACCGGATCGAGCTGGCTCACATCCCGTTTAAGATGCGCCTCGTCACCATAGATGAATATTTGAAGGTCGCTGCCGGAAAGGTCGTACACCGTTCCGGTAACAGAGAGAAACGGGTGACGAACAGTATCCTTAGGAACCGGGTTGAGTCCGCTTGTTGTCAGTTTCTCCACGACGAGCGCTTGCGTCCAGCGGGTTGGCGCAGGGGCACTGCCGCCGCGCGCGCATCCGCCCACTAACGAGCAGAACAACGCCGCCGGCGCGAGCATCCGCGCTGCCGTCACGCTGGCTCAACCACCAGTGTGCCCCTCATCATGTTCATGCCACAGGTAAAGGTGAACTCACCCGTCTTGTCCGGCGTGAACTCGATCGACGTTGTCTTGAACGCGGGCAATTTCCGCGCGATTCCAAAATCACCGAATACGACTTCCTCGCTGCACGACGAAGTTTCGTCCCTGTAAAAATCCAGTTTCACCGGCGCGCCCTGTTTGACGACGATGACATTTGGAGAGTAGGCGCCTTTCACTGTGATTTTTATTTCCTGGGTACCGGCCGCGCTCACTTGCGCCGCCGTTCTCTTCTTGGGACCAAAAAAATACCAGAGAATCGCCGCGATCAGCGCCACGCCTCCGCCAAGAACCCCCATTGCCGTGTATTCCATTTTCATTCCTCTCCGGGTCGCGACGCCGCGAATCGACGCAGCCGCAAACTATTGGTGACAACTGACACGCTGGAAAGCGACATCGCCGCGCTGGCGAGTATCGGCGACATCAGCCATCCGTTGATCGGATAGAACACTCCCGCCGCAATCGGGATGCCGACGATGTTGTAGATGAACGCCCAGAAAAGATTTTGCTTGATCGTCTTCATCGTCGCGCGGGAAAGCTCCATCGCCGTGACTACACCGCGAAGGTCGCCGCGGAGGAGCGTGATGTCCGACGCCGCGATCGCGACGTCAGTGCCGGTCCCCATCGCTATCCCGACATCGGCCTGCGTAAGTGCGACGCTGTCGTTGATTCCGTCCCCCACCATTCCGACAATTTGTCCGCCTTCCTGGAGCGCGCGTATCTCTTGCGCCTTTCCGTCCGGCTTGACGTCGGCGAGCACGCGATCGATTCCCACTTGGGCAGCGACCGCGTCGGCAGTGAGGCGGTTGTCGCCTGTGAGCATGACGACGTCGAGGCCCATTCCGCGCAGTGCAGCGACCGCCGCCCGCGCCTCTTCCTTCACTACGTCTGCGACGGCGATCGTGCCGGCATAACGGCCATCAACCGCGACGAACATCGCCGTTTTTCCGGCGCCGGCGAGCCGGGCGACCGTTACCGCGGCATCGCCAACGTCCACCGCGTCCCGTTTCATCAGCGCTTCGTTTCCGAGCAATACTTTCCTGCCGTCGTTCACCGCCGAGATTCCGTGGCCGGCAATGGCCTCGAATGACGTCGCCTCCGAAAGCGCGAGTTTCCTCTCCCCTGCGGCTCTTACGATCGCCTCGCCAAGCGGATGTTCGCTTCCCCGCTCCGCCGACGCGACGAGGCGGAGCAGCTCGGGTTCATCCATACCCGCGGCGGGGATGACATCGGTCACCGCGGGCTCGCCCTTGGTGATCGTTCCCGTTTTGTCGAGGACGATGGTCTTCATCTTGTGGGCCGACTCGAGCGCTTCTCCTCCCTTGATCAGAACGCCGTTCTCCGCGCCCTTTCCCGTTCC
>JALYYD010000138.1 GCA_030946775.1 Gemmatimonadota bacterium | reverse complement strand
ACGATTCTCGAGAACGTAGTACTCGACGGCGCGAAGAAGGTGAAGTTCGAGGATCAGTCGATCACCGAGAACACGCGCGCGTCGTATCCGCTGAGCTACATCCGCAACTATGTGCCGAGCGGGCGCGGCGGGCATCCGAAGAACGTGGTGTTCCTGACGGCAGATGCGTTTGGAGTTCTTCCCCCGATCGCGCGGCTCTCTCCCGAGCAGGCGATGTACTACTTCCTCTCCGGCTACACCGCGAAGGTCGCGGGAACGGAGCGCGGAGTGACGGAGCCGCAGGCGACGTTCAGCGCGTGCTTCGGCGCGGTGTTCCTCGTCTGGCATCCGACGAAGTACGCGGAGATGCTCGGCCAGCTGCTAAAGGAGCACGGCTCGCACGTCTGGCTGGTGAACACGGGCTGGAGCGGCGGCGCGTACGGCACGGGGAAGCGGATGAAGCTGTCGTACACGCGCGCGATGGTGAACGCCGCGCTGCACGGAGACCTCGACAACGTGGCGACGAAGAAAGATCCCGTGTTCGGACTCGAAGTTCCGACGGCGATTGACAAGGTGCCGGTGGAAGTTCTCGATCCGCGCGGAACGTGGAAGGACGGCGCGGCATACGACGCGCAGGCGAAGAAGCTGGCGGGGATGTTCGCCGAGAACATCAAGAAGTTTGGCAACATCGACGCGAAGATTCGGGATGCGGGGCCCACGCAGGTCGGATAACGCTCTACCCGTAAGGCGAAAAGGAAGGACGGCGGGCGAATCGCATTGGTTTTGTGAGGAAGCGCGGGCACTGCGACGATATGTCGTGGCGCCCGTTTCGTTTCCTCCGATTCCTCTTCACCAGCTGCACGAGCCTCCCGAGCCTGCGCGGCGATCCCGGCTTATGGAACAGGTCCGCCCCTCATATTAGACAGCGAGCGCTTGCAGCTTTTGTCGTTCCCTTGCGGTCTATTGGCGTCGTCTAAACATTTCTGCTGGGTAATTAGTAGTTAGACATACAGACACGCACTGGGGTATTATCTAGGTAGCCCCACCTGAGGCGAATTATGGAATTCCAACTGACCGCTGTCTACCACGCAGTCCGCGAAGGCTACGTTGGGTTTGTCGAAGAGCTGCCTGGTGCTAATACCCAAGGTACTACTCTCGACGAAACACGGTCGAACCTACGAGAGGCCGTCGAACTTGTAATCGAGGTCAACCGGGCCCTCGCTGGTGAAGACTTGCCTAAAACGGATATCATTAGGGAGCCGCTCACCGTTAACGCGTGAAGCGAAGTGATCTCATCCGGCACCTAGAGTCGCATGGCTGCCGGCTCCTGCGCGAAGGTGGAAATCATTCGCTCTATCTGAATCCTGCGTCCGGAAAGTCTCTACAGTTCCGCGGCATCGTGAGATAAATGACTTCCTCGCTCGGAGGATTTGCCGAAACCTCGAAATCGATGAGCCTGATGTCTAACGAGACGTTGCTGCTGACGCGGCGCGTGGTTTATGAGATTTTGCGCTCACCGTCATTCCCGCCAAGCATTAGGTCGTGCGGGTCCTATTGCCGCGCAGCAGAACTTGAACGTTAGCTCGACACCCGGCCGGGCCATATAGCATTCGCGAGAACGAGCAGTGGCGGGTTTGCTTCCAAATGAAAAACGGGAATGCGTATGACGTTGAAATCGTGGACTACCACTGAGATACCCTATATGAGTACTCGTAAGCTCGCACCCATTCATCCTGGTGAAGTTCTCCTCGAGGATTTTCTCAACCCCATGGGAATTTCTCAGTACCGTTTGGCCCGCGACGTAAGCGTTCCAGCTCGGCGGATCAATGAGATCGTGCACGGAACCAGGCGGGTTACGGCAGATACCGCTCTCAGGTTGTCGCGCTACTTCGGTACGACTGAGGGGTTTTGGCTTAACCTGCAGGCACGTTTCGACCTCGAGGAGCAAAAGGATCTGTTGGGCGATCGGCTCCGCAAAGAAGTCCAGGTCTTGCCGCAGCCAGCTAACACAAATGGCTAAGCTCGTATTCGGAATGAATCAGTCCCTGGACGGGTACGTCGACCATACGGCGTTCGCGCCCGGCCCCGCGCTATTTCGCCACTTCGTCGAGGAAGCTCAGCGGCAGGCGGGGAGTGTGTACGGCAGCCGAATGTATGAGGTCATGCGTTACTGGGACGACGACCAGCCTGAATGGAACGCGGACGAACACGCCTTCGCGGCCGCGTGGCGATCCCAGCCGAAATGGGTCGTCTCGCACTCGTTGAAGTCGGTCGGCCCCCACGCCAAGCTTGTTGACCAAGATCTCGCGAGCGCGATCCAAGAGATAAAGGCCACCCGCGGCGGTGAGATCGAAGTTGCCGGACCGGACCTGGCACACAGCCTGACCAAACTTGGCCTGATCGATGAGTATCGCATCTACCTGCATCCCGTCGTCCTTGGTCACGGCAAACCATATTTCGCCGGACCCCGGCCTCGTCTCCGCCTCGTAGCTAGTGACCGGATTGACGAGGATGTGATCCGGTTGATCTATGTT
>JALYYD010000120.1 GCA_030946775.1 Gemmatimonadota bacterium | reverse complement strand
ATCATTTCGTTCAGCAGCGGACCGTCGGTGCCTGCGATGCCCGATGCGTGATAAAGATCCAGCACCGAAGGGCGCACCGACGCGTGCTCGCCCCAGCATTCTCCGAACCCGTCGAGCTCGGCGGGTTCCTTGAACCGGTACTCGCACTTGCCGCAGTCCAATCGTGGTTCAGGTGGCAGCTTTTGAAGCTCAGGCTCGAGCGAGGCTTCGAATTCGTCCGCCTTCGCTTCCACATCGCCAATTATTTCGGCGACTTCGTTGGCCACGCTGATCTTCGCGACTAGACACTCGGCGCACAGTTGCTCGACGTCACCGTCGTAATACGCGCGGTGGACGGTCTCCTTCCCGGCGCGGTTCTTTTTGCGCTCGATGCGAAACCATTTCGGCAGCCCGTCCATACTCGTGCGCCGGCTCTTGTCCACCAGGCAGAGGTACGGTTCGATCTTCGCGTCGGGAAACATCTCCTTTAGAACGAGGACCTGAAACGCGACGTCCTCGAGATAGGGAAGCCAGGTTGCGGAGATCGGGTTGGGTTTACGCTTTCCCCGAAAGAAATTCCCCGTACCATTCGCGACGCGCTCCGCGTTCTCTTCCGAGCTGAAGCTCTTGGCCTTGACTTCAATCAGGCGAAAGGTGTTCCCATCCTTCTCGAGGATGTCCGCTCGGGCGAGCTTTCTCCCGGAGAGAAGAGTTGCTTCGAAGAGAGTGACCTTGTCAGCCTCGAGAGCTTCACGAGTTGCCCGCGCATTCTCGACCGCGTCACCGCCATACTCCATTGCGCGGCCGGCGGGGTGCATCAGCTTGGCGACCGTCTCGACCATATACCCGCCCTCGGCGAGCATATGGAGATAGTCGTCACTCTCCTTCGTGCTCGGGTAGTGCATCTCCCGGTAGTACAGCTTGGTCGGGCACTCGCACGCCGCTTTGAAGTCGGATTTTGAGAGTGTGCGGAAGACGGCATCGGTCATATGTGCTTGAAATCTGGCTGAACTGATGGCATAATGCAGTGCGCGGTGCTTTCCCGGCTTGACGGGCCGCGCACCGGAGAGATCCGGACTCACCGTCTAAGTCGCGATACGACCCGCGACTTATCCTCGCGGGTTTTTTGTTTTGCAGGACGTCGCGAACTCATTTCACGCGGCGACAACTGAAGGGCATGACGAGTGGCGGCTAGAGCACCGGCTCTGACCCGCCCGCCAGACCGTGATCCTTTACGGTGGCCCAGCCGGCCGGAGAAATCCGGAACCATGCGCGGAGGGGACAGGAACGTCCTTCGAAAGGGTATGCACATGAGTCAAAGAAAGCCTCGCGCAAAGAAATCGCATCTATCGTCCGAGGAACCCCGAATATCCATCATCCCGCCCGCAGAGGTGCGAACGATGGTTCTACCGGAGAATCACCTGCTCTGCGTCGGGGGTCCGCACGCCGGGGTCCTATTTCCACTGTCATTGCTCAGCGACAATACGGAGTGCGCGCTCGTCGCAGGTGAGAAATATTGCTTCATGCGCGGGTCCAAGAAGCGCGCTGACGGCTATGGCGTGCTCTTCCTTCAGTGGATGCCGATGGTGTGAGGGAACGCACTACGCACCAACCCACTCAACCGTTATGTCGGCCCGCTTCTTTCCGGCTCGGCGCGGGGCTACCTGGATGCGCACGTCCATATCCAACGAATTCAAAAAACGCGCAATTCTCTCCTGACTGAAACGGTCCAATTTCCCTCTGACCAGATCGGACATGTCCGAAGCAGCAATGCCGAGCACTCCGGCCGCATGAGCCTGAGTCCAACTCTTCTCTCTGATAATGTTGCGAACCAGGCGTGCGAGCTCCGCCTTCGCCAGACGCTCCGCCGCGTCTGGGAACCCAAGGTCTTCAAAGACGTTTCCGCTTCCGTGCTCGATTTCGATGCCGTTCACGTATGTCTTCCGCTTCGTTTTCCTTTCCATCACCTGGTTGTGCCTCTTGAGATGGTTTTCGTCATAGTGGCGCTTCGCAGCCTTGAAGCGCTCGAGGACACGGTTCTTATCGGCTTGTGGCGTCTTGATCCCGGATTTGGATTTCTTCATAAAAACGTCAAGGACGTACACGATCTCAGGGAATTTCACCATATACGCTGCGCGGTACGTATTCCCGTCGTGATCCTCCGCGATCTTCCAGATTTCGTGCGGCAGCCCTTCCCCAAAAAGCTTCGCACCGTCAGGCGTGTCTCCGTACTGAACATCCAGAAGCGCCCATCCGAAGAACTTTTTTATTTCCGAGGGCATTCCGTCGAGACTCTTCTTACTCCCACCGATCCATTCGATGGGTTTGAGCATTGGATTGACCCGCCTCGATAATCGAAGATTAGCAGTTTTGCTATATATCGGCAAGTTGTCCTCCAATTGCACCGTTTAACCCATCTATCAGCATCATAAGGTTGATATTGACAGTAGAACGTCACGCTGATATTATGTCGGCGTGGACAAAATCCCTCAGCAGTACGACCTCCCCCAACTCGCCAGCCGCGCCGGCGTAAGCATCCGGACGGTTCGCTACTATATACAGCAGGGTCTCCTGCCTTCCCCGGACGCCCGCGGTCCCGGCGCCCACTACACGGAAGAGCATCTCGAGCGGCTGCAGCTCATCAAAAGATTGCAGCGCGAACACCTTCCTCTCGCCGAGATCAGGCGGATTCTCGAGAACTGGTCGAGCGAGGGCGAGAGATGGGGGACGCCGGCCACTCCAAAGAGCGCGAAGGACTACATCCAGAGCGTGCTCGGCCGTTCGCGACCCGGCGAGATCGTTGTTGGGCGCCGGCCGAAACCACGCGATAAAGATCCCGATGATCCGCCGAGGATGGCCGAGGTCGTGTTCGAGCAGGGACCTGCGTATTCGCGCGCGCAGAGCGAGTTGTCGCATCACGACGTCATCGCGCCACACTCGTCGGCTCCGAAATCCCACAAGTTACCAACACGTTCCCAATGGGAACGCGTGTCATTAGCCCCCGACATCGAGCTGCACATCCGCCGCCCGCTCTCGCGTGAGCTCAACAAGAAACTCGGCGAGCTCCTCGAAGCCGCCCGCGAAATCCTGGAGGAGGAAGAATGACGCTGAATCTCCGCACCGACCGCAAGCTCATCCGTGCAAGAAGCTCGAGCACCCGCTACGTGCTCGCATCCATCGAAGCGCCCGAGGCGCCGGCGCGCGAGCACCGGCTCCCCGTGAACATCGCGCTGGTGCTTGACCGCTCGGGATCGATGAGCGCGGAGAACAAGTTCCCGCTCGCCGTCGAAGCGGTAAGACAGGCGCTCCGGCTGCTCGACAAGAATGACCGTTTCAGTCTGGTGGTCTTCGACAATCTGGTTGACGTGCTCACGCCGTCTTCGCTCGCGACAGCCGAGGCAAAACGCCGAGCGGTGCGCGCGCTCGAGGATGTCGGGCCGAGGAACAACACCGATCTCTGCGCCGGATGGATGAGCGGGTGCGAGCAGATCGCCGAGCATCTTGAAGGAGAGGCGATCTCACGGGCGCTCGTACTGACCGACGGTCTCGCCAACTC
>JALYYD010000094.1 GCA_030946775.1 Gemmatimonadota bacterium | reverse complement strand
CGGCACGACCGGCCGCGGCATCGGTCCCGCGTACGAGGACAAGGCAGCGCGGCGCGGAGTGCGTGTTCTCGATCTCCACAATCCGTCGCGGCTGCGGGATTTGGTCGAGCGCGGCGTCGCGCACGCCAACAGCCAGCTGGTCGCATTCGGACGTGACGCGCGCGCGAGCACCGACGACACGATGCGGAAGCTGGAGCAATTCGGTCCGCGTCTGCTTTCCATTTCCGGCGACGTGGGACTACGCATCCACCGCGCGATCCGCGCCAAGGAAGCGGTGCTGCTGGAAGGGGCGCAGGGGTCGCTGCTCGACATCGATCACGGCACATATCCGTTCGTGACTTCGAGCAGCACGACTTCGGGGGGAGCCGCGACGGGAGTCGGCATCGCGCCCACCGACATCGATTCTGTGCTGGGAGTGGTGAAGGCGTACACGACGAGGGTTGGAAATGGCCCGCTCCCGACGGAGATCGAAGAGCCGCTCGGATCGGAGCTGCGCAAGCTCGGCAACGAGTTCGGCGCGGTGACGGGAAGGCCGCGGCGCTGCGGCTGGTTCGACGGCGTCGTCGCGCGCTACGCGGCGAGAGTGAACGGCCTCACCGATCTGGCGGTGACGAAGCTCGACGTGCTGGACACACTCGAAAGGGTGGGGCTGTGCACGGGGTACGAAGCGGACGGGGAGCTGTTCACGGAATTCCCGGGCGACATCGACATTCTGGGGAGAGCGAAGCCGATGTACGAATGGTTCGATGGATGGATGAGCCCGACGCAGGGCGCCCGCGCGATCGAAGATCTTCCGTCGTCGGCGCGGGCGTACCTGGACCGCATCGAGGAACTGGTGGAGACGAGGATTTCATACGTGTCGGTGGGGACGAGGAGAGATCAGATCATTGGGCTTTGACTGCGGACATAGAACAGCAAGCTGGTGGCTGCTAGCTGAAGAATGCTGCTAGCCGCTAGCCGGATCGGGTCGTGGCCGGACGCAGCTAACAGCCAGCAGCTTGTATTGCTATCAGCAACCAGCTTGCAGTCGGAAGTCCGCAGTTCACTGTACTCCCTCTCCACCGCATATTTCCCTGATGGCACATCCCGACGTAATGGAGAAGCTCGTCTCGCTGTGCAAGCGGCGCGGCTTCATCTTCCAATCCTCCGAGATCTACGGCGGCACCGGATCAGTCTGGGACTATGGTCCGCTCGGTGTCGAGCTCAAGCGCAACATCAAGGAGCGCTGGTGGAACGCGATGGTCCGCTCGCGCGACGACATCGAGGGGCTCGATGCCGCGATCCTGATGAATCCGCGCGTGTGGGAAGCCAGCGGCCACGTCGGGGGATTCGTCGATCCGCTCGTGGACTGCAAAAATTGCAAGAAGCGCTTCCGCGCCGACGATCCGAAGATCAAGGGAACGCCGGGCACTCCCGATGCGCAGTGCCCCGCCTGTGGAATGAAGGGAACGCTCGGCGAAGCGCGTCAGTTCAACCTGATGTTCAAGACGTTTATGGGGCCGCTCGAAGACAGCGCGGCCGTCGTCTATCTCCGCCCGGAAACGGCGCAGGGGATCTACGTCAACTTCCTCAACGTCCAGCAGTCCACGCGGCAGAAGGTGCCGTTCGGAATCGCGCAGATAGGGAAGGCGTTCCGGAACGAGATCACGCCGGGGAATTTCATTTTCCGCACGCGCGAGTTCGAGCAGATGGAGATGCAGTTTTTCGTCGAGCCGGAAACAGCGCCGACGTGGTTCGAGTATTGGAAGGCGCAGCGGATGGAGTGGCATCGCGCGCTCGGGCTGGCCGAAGACCGGCTCGAGTTTCACGAGCACACAAAGGAAGAGCTGGCCCACTACGCGCGCGGCGCATTCGACGTCCAGTTCGACTTCGGCGGCACGCTTGGCTTCCAGGAAATCGAAGGCGTGCACAACCGCGGCGACTTCGATCTCACGCAGCATCAGCAGTTCTCCGGCAAGAAGCTGGAGTACTTCGACCAGCCGGCCAACAAGAGATTCCTGCCCTACGTGATCGAGACATCCGTTGGCGCGGACCGCACGACGCTCGCCGCTCTCGTCAACGCATATCGTGAGGAGAAGGTCGAGGGAGAATCGGAGGGACGCACCGTCCTCGCGCTGCATCCGTCGCTGGCGCCGATCAAGGTCGCCGTCTTCCCCCTGATGAAGAAGGAGGGGATGCCGGAGATGGCGCAGAAAATCGCTGCCGATCTGAGAAGAGATTTCCGCGTCGACTACGACGACGGCGGCGCGATCGGACGCAGGTACCGCCGCCAGGACGAAGTCGGAACGCCGTTCTGCATCACCGTTGACGTGGACAGCGTTACCGCCGGTGGGCCGGGTGACGTGACGATCAGAACGCGCGACGATCTTTCGCAGGTGCGCGTTCCCGTCACGCAGCTAAAGACCGCGATCTCCGAGCTGCTTGCGCGAGACGAGCCCCGAGCTACGATCGAAGCTCTGAGCGATACGTGGCGCCGCGTCTAACCATCGAGCGCCTGCGCCGCGACGGCCAGGCGATGATGGAAGAAGTCTCCCGCGAATCCTACCTCGCGCATTCGGGGCTGAAGTCAACGGTCGAGCTGCAGCCGATCTACGCGCGCTACGCCGGCGTCATCAGCGAGGACGCTTTGCGATTCACCGCCGAGGCGTATGAGGGTGCGACCCCCGGCACCGAAGAGCACCGGTCGGCGCGCGTGCTGCTCGAATGGGAGCTCGAAGGCCAGGTTGCGCGCGCGCTCGCTCCGCTCGAGGAGCGCGAAGTAGCGTGGGAGAACACGGCGATGCTGGATCTTCCCGAGGGGCGGGAGCTGCAATACCAGGCGGCGCCGATCGAGATCGCAAACTCAAAAGATCGTGGCGAGCGGCTGGCCATCGACGAAGCGCGCGCGAAGCTGGCTGGCAAGGAGCACGCGCCGATTCGTCTCGAGTATCTCCAGCGCGAAAAGGAAGTCGTGGAATCAATGGGGCTTGCGCCGTCGTACAACGCGTCGTTCGAAGCGGTGACAGGTATCTCGCTGGCGACCCTCGGCGAGCAGTGCTCGGCCTTCCTGCGCGACACCGAAGCGATGTGGGATGAGACACTGCGCTTTTATCTGCGCGCGAAGATGGGACTCAAGCGCGGCGACGCAACGCGCGCCGACGCGCTGGCGCTGTTCCGCGCATCCGAGTTCGATCACGCGTTCCCGTCATCACAGATGGAGCCGGCGGTCAGGCGGCAGGTATCCGAGATGGGAATGGATCCCACCGCGAATGGGAGAGTAACGTTCGACCTCGGCGAGCGGGAAGGGAAAAGGTCGCGCGCGTTCTGCGCGCCGGTCCGCGTTCCCGACGAGGTGTATCTGGTGCTGCGGCCGCACGGCGGGCAGAGCGACTACACCACCTTTCTTCACGAGCTCGGTCACGCCCTCCACTTCGCAAACGCAGATGCGTCCCTCCCGTTCGAGTTCCGCTGGCTCGGCGACAATTCGGTCACGGAAGCGTACGCAATGCTGTTCGACCATCGGATGCAGGACGCCGGATGGCTGTCGCGCTATTCCGCGCTTGGCAAGAACCGCCTCGGCGAATATTTGCGAATGAGCGGATTCGAGGAGCTTCACTTCCTGCGCCGGTATTCGGCGAAGCTGCTCTATGAGATCGCGGTGTATTCCGGCGATGCGCCGTGGACGGCGCTGCCGGATTTGTACGTATCGCGTCTGAGCGATGCCACCGGTTTCGCGTATCGTCCCGAAGACGCGTTCATCGATCTCGATCCGCGCTTTTATTCGGTGCGCTATCTCCGCGCGTGGCAGCTGCAGTCGGCGATCAACGCAACCCTCACCGAAAGATTCAACGACGACTGGTTCCGCAATCCGGCGGCCGGCCCGTGGATTACCGGCGAGCTGTTCTCCATCGGACAGCGCGATACTGCGGACGAGATCGCAGCGCGGATCGGCGCCCCGCTTTCGTTCGAGCCCATCGTGAAAAAAATCGAGGCGCTCCTTGCCGCTTGAATGGCAGGCGGGCGACGAGACGGTCGAGCTTCTCCGGACGCTGCTCCGTTTCGACACGAGAAACCCTCCCGGCAACGAGCGGCAGGCGGCGGAGTTTCTCGTCGACCTTTTCACGAAGGAGGGGATCGAAGCCCGCGCGCTCGAAGCGGCGCAGGGGCGGCTACAGGTGTATGCGCGCCTCAAGGGATCGGGCAAGAAGCGCCCGGTGATGCTGCTCGCCCATACGGACGTCGTTGGCGTGGAGCGGGAGAGCTGGTCGTGCGATCCGTTCGAGGGAGTCGTGCGCGACGGATATGTCTATGGACGCGGCGCGATAGACGACAAGGGAATGCTGGCCGCCAATGCGATGGCGATGCTCCTCCTCAATCGGAAAATGAAATCCGGGAAGACGGAGCTGGCGCGTGACGTCGTTTTCATCGCCACCGCGGACGAGGAGGCGGGAGGAGAGTGGGGGATGGGCTGGCTGGTGAAAAACCATCCAGAGCTTCTCGATGTCGAGTTCGCACTCAATGAAGGCGGGCGGACGCGCATCATCGAGGGCGGGCGAAGGTATCTGGCGATTCAGAGCGCCGAGAAGATCTCCCACGTCGTTACCGTCACCGCCCACGGGAGCGCGGGACACTCCGCGGTGCCGCTGCCGGATAACGCCATCTTCGCGCTTGCGCGGGCGATGGCGCGCATCGGCGCGCACGTCGAGCCGCTCCACCTGACTAAGATCACACGAAATTTCTTCGCCGGATTGGCGGAGATCTGGCCCGACAAGGTGATTGGCGGAGCGATGCGAGAGCTGGTGTCGAATGACGATGCCATCGTCCAGCGCGCGGCAGAAATCGTTTCTCGGATACCCGTGTTCAACGCCGGTATTCGCGCCGGTATTTCGGCGACGGTCGTGAACGCCGGCAAGCAGTTCAACGTCATCCCCGCGGTGGCGAGTGCGGTGCTGAATGTGAGAACCATCCCCGGCCAACGGATCGAGGACGTCGTCGAGCGCGTCCGCGTCGCGGTGAACGATGCGGCGATCGATGTCGCGATCACGAGCAGCGGACCGGAAGCGCCCGCCTCGGACGCGGCTTCGGAAATGTTCAGCGCGCTTGCCGATGCCGCGCGCTCGCTCGATCCGGAGATCGCGGTCGTGCCTTACTTGAGCAATGGCGTCACCGACAGCGCCCGGCTCCGGCTGCTCGGCGTCAACGCGTACGGAATACTGCCCTTTCCGATGCCGCAGGCCGACGAAGAGCGGATGCACGGCCACGACGAGCGGATTCCCATCGAATCGCTCCAGTTCGGGGCGCGGCTCATCTACGAAACACTCGAAACCATCACGCGCTGAGCGACCCTGGTCCGCTTGTAGGCACGGTTCCCGCTCTCTAAATTGACAGTCCGACACCCGAACAAGGCGACAATGGCGCAGCGCGACAGATCGCTCCAGGAAACGACGACCTCGATGAGCCCGGCCGAGATTCTTGCCGCGGCGAAGCGGTTCTTCTCGGTAGAGAACAGATCCTATGCGGCCTATCCGGAGCAGGAGGGTCCGAATTATCTAACCCTTCGCGGTCAGGGCGGTGAGGAGGTCGTCGTCAGCGCCATTGCCGCCGGCGGAGCTACGCGCGTTTCGGGCTCCAGCTACCTCTTCGATCAGCAGGTCGCGCGGTTCCTCTCCACGCTTCCGCCGGTGAGCGCGTGAGCGGCGCATTCGTCACCGCCCTGCGCACGCCCCGCGAGCCGATCGTCATCGGTGAAAGCTCGGAGGGGATGCTGCGCATTCGCGCGCAGGTTCTCGAGGCCTGGGACGCGGTGCGTATCGATGCAAGCCCGTCGGAGCCGGTGAGATTGGTAAAGGTGCGCGCACTGGAGGCGCTGTATCCCGATTCCTACTCCGCGGACGAGTTCGTTGTGAAGCTGCACGGCTTCGAGATTCTCGACGAAAACGTCTCACTCTCCGACGCGGGCGTTAAGGACGGCTCGATACTTCTCATCGCCGACCGTCGCCGTCGGCCGGTGTCCTAACGGCGCAGCAGAGCGGTGCGGAGCGCGCGCCGCGCCCCGCGTTCATTTCCCACAGCGATTGCGGCCGGCACGATACCGGCTGGGGTCACCCCGAGCACGTCGGTCGCTTGCGCGCCATTACGCGCGCGCTGCGCAACGAGCCCGACCTCTTCGACAGAGTGGAGCATCTCGAGGGACGGCACGCCACCATCGACGAGCTCACCCTCGCGCACGACCGGGATTATGTGAGGTCCATCGAGGCGATCGCCGCCGCCGGCGGTGGCCGCCTCGATACTG
>JALYYD010000093.1 GCA_030946775.1 Gemmatimonadota bacterium | reverse complement strand
GGAGCTGCGCGTTGTATATGACGATAAGTATCTCTACGTCCTCGGCAGGATGTATGATCCCGCGCCGGACAGCATCGTATCGCTCCTAAGCCGCCGCGACGTGAGGACCAGCTCTGAGCAGCTCAAGCTTGTTATAGACTCCTATCACGATCGCCGTACCGCATACCAGTTCATCACGAACCCCGCCGGGGTGAAACGCGATTTTTATGTCTACAACGACAACACCGAGGATCCCACCTGGGACGGGGTGTGGGATGTTGCGACGGCGATCGACTCACTGGGGTGGGTCGCGGAATTTCGCATTCCGTTCAGCCAGCTTCGCTTCAACAACTCTTCCAACCTGACGTTCGGATTCATGGCGGTGAGAGACATTGCGCGAACCGCCGCGCGGAACAGTTGGCCCCTCTTCCATCGCGACCGGCAGGGCTACGTTTCGCAGGCCGGGGACCTCGGGGGAATTGGAGGCCTTTCCACTCCGCGTCGGCTCGAGCTCACGCCTTACGTCGTCACGAAGAACGAGACGCTGCCGAAAGGCTCGCATTTCACCCACCCGCAAGCGCTCTCCGGCGGCGCCGACGTCAAGTACGGCCTGTCATCCAATCTCACGCTCGACGCAACGATCAACCCTGATTTTGGCCAGGTCGAGGCTGATCCGTCCGTGCTCAATCTCTCCGCGTTCGAGCAGTTTTTCGAGGAAAGAAGGCCGTTCTTCCTCGAAGGAGCGGGCATTTTCAATTTCCGCACACAGTGCGGGGACATCGACACCGGGTGCACGGGACTGTTCTACTCGCGGCGAATCGGCCGCTCACCGCAGCTGCTGGGCGTGTATGGAAACGAGACTAGCCCCTCGAACACAACAATACTCGGCGCCTCCAAAATCGCAGGGCGCTTGGGTAAGGGACTGTCGGTAGGATTTCTCGACGCCGTGACGCAGCGTGAGCAGGGGGCGGGCGGGGCCACGATCGAACCCATGACAAACTACGCAGTGGGCCGCGTTCAGCAGTCGCTGTCGGGCGGCAGCGCCGACCTGGGCGCAATGATCACTGCGACCAACCGCTCTCTCGATGCGAACTCGACTCCTTACCTGCGGTCCGCGGCTTACACCGGCGGGGTGGATTTCCGTCAGCGCTTCTTTGACAAGAAGTACGAGCTGACTGCGTACGCGGCGGGAAGCGTGGTGCGCGGGTCGTCAGCGGCCATTAGCGCGACGCAGCGCGACGGAGTCCACCGCTTTCAGCGACCCGACGATGCGATCGCGTTTGATTCTTCGCGCACCTCGCTTGCCGGAACCGCGCAGCGGCTGACGATCAGCAAGTTCGGCGGCGGAATCACACGCTTTCAAAGCGTCTACCAGCGTTTCTCGCCCGGCTTCGAGACGAATGATGTCGGCTTTCAATCCCGCGCCGACCAGCAGCTTTTCCGCAACTGGTTTTCGCTTCAGTTCAACGAGCCGACGAAGGTTTTCCGCCGCGCATTCATCAACTTCAATTCCTACCAGACCTGGACGACGGCCGGCCTCCCGACCGCGCTTTCGCTCAACAACAATTCGCACATTCAGTTTCCGAACTTCTGGTGGGGTCACGCCGGCATCAACTACGGGGGCTTTCGCCCCACATTCAACGACCGCGTCGCTCGCGGAGGTCCGGCGGTGCGGCAGTCACGCGACCATGGAGCTTGGGCCGGAGTAGAGCTCGATAACAGAAAGACGTGGGTACCAAACCTTTTTGCCGGCGTGAATGGTGGGGATGCCGGTAATTCCAGCGGGTGGTGGGTCAATCCGGGAATCGATTTCCGCGTCTCGAGCCGCTACTCGGCATCGCTCGGCGCGAATTTCGAGAAGAACAACAACGATTCGCAGTGGCGCAAGAATTTTGGCGCCGCCGGGAACGACACGACGCATTACACGTTCGCGCGCCTCCAGCAGACGACGCTGAGCATGACGACGCGGATGAACTTTACCGCGACGCCGACGCTTTCGATGCAGTTTTACGCCCAGCCGTTCGTGACGACGGGCGATTATTCCAACTGGAGGGAGCTCGCGAACGCGCGCGCCGATTCATATTCCGCGCGGTTCAAGCCGTACACCGCGAGCGGAGATCCAGGGGGGTTCAACTTCAAGCAGCTGCGCTCGAACACCGTCGTGAGGTGGGAGTACCGTCCGGGCTCGACGATTTTCCTCGTCTGGTCGCAGGGGAGGGAATTCTCCGACGGCCGGCCGGCGGAGTTCAACTTCTCGCACGATCTCGGCGATTTGTTCAAGCTGCATCCGGCGAACACGTTCCTGATCAAGGCGAGCTACTGGTTCAATCCGTAAAGCAACTGCGAACTGCGGACTTAGAACTGCAAGCTGGTAGCCGCTAGCTGAAAAAAGCTGCTGGCTGCTAGCCGAGCTAGGAGCCAGCAGCGTTTCTGCTTGCAGCCACCAGCTTGCAGTCCTCAGTCCGCAGTTTTGTATCCCGGAATCTTCGAAACCTCGAGGGCCGGTACGACGGCCGCCTCCCCCGTAACGATCCGCCGGTGGTAATCCATCTGGCCCAGGTGGTACGCGAGGTGGCTCGCGAGATGGACGACGAAGTCAGCGGTGCCCACCGTTCTCCCCACGATCTGAAGCGGGAACGGCCGGGCGAGGACGACGTTCGACAACTTCGGTATGCTGGCCGCTATCGCCTTCCGCGTTTCCTCGATCAGCGCGACAAGATCCGCTCTGGTCGCCGAGCGGTTCGAGAATTCCGCCTCGCGGTCGCGGGTGAACGGAACTCCGCCAAGGAAATTTCCGAGGAAATGACGCAGGTTTCCGGCGATGTGGAGCGCGAGGGTGCCGCCGGTGTTGGTGATCCCCGGTACGGGGGCCCACAGACTCTCGTCGCTCGGGTAGGCCTCTATCGAACTGCGGACGGATTCGATTTCCCTGAGGAGAACGAATCCGGCTGAACGCTGGAGAAGATTGTCGGTCACACAGCGTCCGAAAGCGATGTAAAGTGGAAATCGCCCGCGCGAATCGTCGGCATCACCTGGCCCGCTGCCGTGCGCTCGGCGCGGCCGATGTCTTCGATCTTCGCGAGCATGAACAGCGGGCTCTCGTTCCAGCGGAAGTTCTTGAGCGGGCGGGTGATCTTGCCGTTCTCGATCAGGAAGGTCCCGTCGCGCGTGAGGCCGGTGAGCATCACCGTTCTCGTGTCGAGCGAGCGGATGTAGAAGAAGTGCGTAATGAGAATGCCGCGCTGCGTTCCGGCGATGATCTCGTCCGTGGACTTGGTGCCGCCCATCATCTTGAGGTCTCCGCCAAATCCGCCGCCGCCGCCTCCTCCCCCTCCGCCGCCACCGCCACCGCCTCCTGTTGGCGCGACACCCTTCTTCGCCGCCCAGTATCTCGAATAGTTCAGATTCTTGAGCACGCCGTTCTCGATCCACATGTGACGACCGATCGGGAGCCCCTCTCCGTCGAACGGGGCTGCAAGAAGATCAGAATCGGTTGGATCAGAAAAAATGGTCACCCGTTCATCGGCGATTTTTTCACCGAGCTTCGTGCCGCCCCCGGCCTTCGAGAACGGGCTGCGTCCCTCGTCCGCGGCGCGGGCATTGAACGCTCCGCCGAGCAGAGGAATGAGATCGGCAACGGCCTGAGGTTCCAGCACGACCGTGAAAGAGCCAGGCTCGATCGCCTGCGGGT
>JALYYD010000091.1 GCA_030946775.1 Gemmatimonadota bacterium | reverse complement strand
TCGCTTTCAATCCCGCGTCGCAGATGATGGTCGGCACGACGCAGCTCGTGGCGGGGAAGGACTTCGTGGCATCCAGCCCTCGCGGCGGACTCCCGCGCACTTTCGATAGCTTGCAGGTCGTCTACGGCGGATCCACAGCCGATTCGCTGACGCTTATCGATCCCGCTGCGGTAGGCGAGCGCGCTGTCGTGCTGCTCTCGCCGGGATTTTCCCGCGCCGCCCGCGGCTTGATCGGTCGCTACAGTGGCGCGCCGGCAGTAATCACCATTGGTACGCCGCGCGCCGGTCGCGCGTCTTATGCAATCACTGACCCGGCGATGCCCGCGGTGGCGGCAAGCATCACCATCACCCCGGCTGTCGCGGCACAGGTGTTCGGGTTGCCGGCGGGTACGATGACGCCCGCCGTCGGCACCGCTGGCAAAACGATCTACTTCCGTAATTTCGCCTTGACCCGCGAGTCGGCGCGGGCGCGAAACGTCGTCGCCATTCTGCCAGGGTCAGATCCGAAGCTGCGCGGCGAGTACGTCGCCATCGGCGCTCACAATGATCATCTTGGTTTCGGAACGCCGGCAGATCACGATTCGCTGCGCCTCTGGAACGTTCTCGCGAACAGAATCGTGGAAGCGCGCACCCATCAGACGCCGGGCGGACCTGGCGGCGGACTCACTCCAGAGGAGCGCGCGTCGATACACATCAACGTTGACAGCCTGCACCGGCTGCGTCCGGCGCGGATGGATTCCATTTACAACGGCGCCGATGACGATGGCTCAGGCTCGGTCTCGGTGCTGGAAATCGCCGAGGCGTTCGCGAAGGCACCGGTGAAGCCGAAGCGCTCACTGATCTTCGTCTGGCACACCGGCGAAGAGGCGGGCCTCCTCGGCTCGCAGTACTTCACCGATCATCCGACCGTTCCGCGCGATTCCATCGTCGCCCAGCTCAACATCGATATGGTTGGCCGCGGGGACGCGTTCGATTACGCGGCGCCAGGAGTCAGCGGCAGCCCGGGATATCTGCAGCTCGTTGGATCGCGCCGGCTGTCAACGGAGCTCGGCGATCTCGTCGAGTCTGTGAACAAGACGGAAAAGAATCCGATGACGTTCGATTACGCGTTGGACGCGAACGGACATCCGGAGCGCATCTACTGCCGCAGCGATCACGCGAACTACGCGCGCTACGGAATTCCGGTGACGTTCTTCACCACCGGTCTGCATATGGATTACCACCAGCTCACCGACGAGCCGCAGTACATAGACTACACGCACATGGCTCACGCGGCGCAGCTGGTGCACGATGTCGCGCTCAAGGTCGCGAACCTCGGGCATCGGGTGGTGGTGGATAGGGCGAAGCCGGTCAGCCCCGGTGCGGCGTGCGTCCAGTAACTGCTAACGGCAACTGAACAAGTGCCCCGTGCTCAGCTGCTTGGCTGAAAGCTGATCAGTAACGGCCACAATGACTTCTCCGGTAACCCGCCTCGAGAAGTCATTGTGCTTTTACTGATCAGCTCCAAGCTCTTTAGCTGAGCACTGGGCACTTGTTCAGTTGTAGTTGCAGTTGTACTTCAGCCTTCGTCGGTCTTCAGCTCCCCTACCAGCTCGCGGAGCGCGTGGCTCCCGTGGAACAGCTGATGCGACGCCATGCTCATCTGCTCGCACGCCGCGCTCTGCTCCTCCGTTGACGCGCTGACCTGCATCGCCGCCGTGGCGTGGCTCTCCGCGGTGCGCGCGACCAGGCTGAGGTTCGCCGCCGCCGATTCAACCGCGCGCGCATTCTCACCCGCTGCCCCGGTGACCGTCGCCGCCGCTTCGCGCGTTCTCTCGGCGGCGCCGAGTATCGTCGCCAGCGCGCTGTCGATGTCGCGCCCGACCCGCTCGATCTCGCTCACCGACGCGACACCCTGTTCCATCGTTCGCGACGTGGCGAGCACTCGCGCGGTCACCATCTCCGTCATTCTCACGACGTCGTCCGCGGCGGCCTGCGTCTGATCGGCGAGCTTCCTTACTTCGCCCGCGACGACCGCGAATCCGCGCCCGGCTGCTCCCGCCCGCGCCGCTTCGATCGCGGCGTTGAGAGAGAGGAGGTTCGTCTGCTCCGCGATGCGGCTCACCGATCCGACGAAGCGGTTGATGTCCGTCGCCGTGTGGGTGAGCGTACGAACCTCCTCCGCCGCCTGCTGCACGATCGAGCGCACGTCGAGGAGAATCGCCATCGCCCGCTCCATCTCGGTGCGCTTCGACTGCGCTTCCGATTCGATGGCGCCGGCAAGCGCGTGAACTTCGTGGGCGCCGGAGACGAGGTTCTCGCCGCGCGCCCGAATTCCTTCTAGCGCGAGATCCACCTGGCGCAGCTGCGCCACCTGCGACTCGGCGCCGTGCGAGACTTCCTCGACGGCGTCCGCGACTTCGCCCGCGGACGCCGAGATCTGCTTCGACGCCGACGCGAGATCGCTCGCCGAATGCGCGACCTCGTCCGCGGTGCGCGCCGCGCCGGACGCGATGCGGGCCAAAGAATCCGACGCGTGGTTCATCGCTTCCGCGAGAGTGCGGAACTCGCCGGGCATTTCGCCCGAGCCGGTGCGCTGCTTCAGATTGCCGCGGCTGAGCGCGACGGCGTGGCGCACAAGCGAGCGAAGCGGATCGCCGACCGCGCGGGCGGTGCGAATGGCGATGAGAAGCGCGAGCAGCACCGCGACGGAGATGACGGTGGCAAGGAGTCGTGAGCGGAGCAGCGCGGCATCGTGGAGATTGGCCGACATCTCGGCAAACCCGCGCGACCTGGTCTGCTCGAGCGCGTGGAGGCTTCCGAGCAGATTGGCGACGAGCTTTCGCGCGTGATCCGCCTCGGCCTTGGACTCGGCGCCGCGGCCGAGATCCTTGAGACGGTGAGAAAGCGCGAACGAGTTTTCGGCGCGGGCGAGGGTCGTGTCAACGGAAACAGTGCGCAGGATCTCGTCGGCGAGCTGGTCGCGACGCGAGGAGAAACGGCGGTGCAGCCGGTGCGCTTCCCATCCGAGGCTCTGGAACTGCTCCTCCGACTTCGAGTCCTGCTCCGTCAAGTAAGTGTTCGCGGCCTGGATCTCGGCCGTGATGACGTTCGAAAAGTCGGAAGACTCGCGGCTGCTCTGCTCGGTGTCGCGAAGCGTCTGATTGACCTCGGTCGCCATCCGGTCCATCGAAACCCAGCCGACGGTTCCGGCGACGATGAGCAGCGCGACGAGAAGGGAGAATCCGAGGTACAGCGCGACTCGAATCGTCCACAGCCGCTCGGGCATAATCACGTTCACAGGGAAGTCCCCAATGTGAGCAGGCCATTGTGAACGCGCAGCACCTTGAATCTGATGCCGACCGGATCGCCCGTCTTTTCGAAGTACAACTTTCCTGTGAGACCGGGGTAGGAGGTCGCCTTAGTCAATGCGGACAGGTAGTCGCGAATGGCGCGGCGGTCGCGCCCGCGCTCGCGCAGCGCCTGAGCAAGCAGCTTCGTGGCGTCATAGGCGAGAGCGGCGTGCGCATCGGGGGCGGTGTGAAACTGCTTTTCGAAGCTGGCGACGAAGGCGCGCGCGGCCGCGGTGGTATCCTCGGGAGTGAAGGACATACCGATGTAGACCCCCTCGGAGATCGCCGTGTCCGGAGCGATGCCCTGCCAGCCGTCGCCGCCGACGAACGCCGCCTGGAATCCCTGCTTCTTGGCTTCCTGCAAAATTGCGGTGCCTGACGGAACGCGCCCAGCGACGAAGACGATCTGCGGCTGACGCGCCTTGAGGTACGCGATGTACGGCTCCGCGTTTTTTAAATCGGCGGCTATCGGGTCGATGCTGATGATCGTACCGCGGAATGACCGCCGGAACGAATCGGCGAGACCGCGACCATAAGTGTTGTTTTCGTAGAGAACCGCGGCGGTTGGCGTGTTCCCATTGGCGCCGGCGAATTCCGAGGCGAAGTTCGCGAGAGCGATGCCGTTCAGCGAATCGCTGGAGATGACGCGGAATGTCCAGGATGAAATGCCGGTGAGATCCGGCGAGGTGGCGCTCGTTGCGACCGCGGGAAGTGCGCCGTCGTAAACGCGCGCCGCTGCGAGCATGCCCCCGGAATTGACGTGACCGATTACTGCGCTGATGCGCGAGTCGGCCACGAAGTCGCTGGCGATGGAGGCCGCCTGGGCGCCGTCGGCGCGATCGTTTCGCTCGATGAGATTCAGCGCGTGGCCATTGATGCCACCCGCCGCATTGATCTCGGAGACCGCGAGCTCGACGCCGAGCTGGTTCTGCCTGCCGTAACCCTCGCTCCACGGTCCGGCGGCGGCGAGCGTGTAGGCGCCGGAATCACCGCAAGCGGCGAGGGCGAAGAGGGCTGCTAGCGGGGCGATTCTGCGCACGGGACAAACCTGCTTTCGGACGGCGTGTCAAACAAGGGAAATTTCACGTTTCCAACTACCGCCCTAAGTCGTCCGGCAATGCTCCGCGCACCCATAACGGAAGCGGTTCCGGGCAAAGACACGATACATCTTCTCGGCGAACGGACGCGCAAAGGGCAGCCGGAAAATCCAGCTCGCAAGCGCGCCGTGCGGAAGGATCTTCAGCAATTCCTCGATGGCTGACGCCCCCTGCCAGGTTTTCGAGTCGGACAATCTGACCACCTGCACCGACTGCTCGAGCTCGCGGGGCGGGATCCACCCGAACCGCGCCGCGACGTCCGCGTGCTGGGAGGGAACGATCTCGAGGTCGTTGTTTGGATCCCAGTGCTCGAGGCGGGCGACGAAACGCAGACAGACGCCGCAATTTCCATCGTAGACCACAGCATAGCGCGGAGCCGTCCGCGCCCCGTTCACTTCGCCGGCGCCGGCTGCTGCTGCGTCAGACAGTGCAGTGTGCCGAGTCCCCACACCAGATCGACCGCGTGGATTCCCGTCACCATCCGGCCGGGGAACTCGCGCGCGATTGTCTCGAGTGCGACGCGGTCGTTCGGGTCGTTGAACGTCGGGACGATCACGACGCCGTTGGCGATGTAGAAGTTCGCGTAGCTGGCGGGGAGCCGCTCGCCGTTCATCGTCACTGGCCGCGGATAGGGCAGCGTGACGACACGAAGCGATCCGTGTTTCTTCAGCCGCTGGAGATTGTCCAGTGAGCGCCGGTGGTTCTCGTCCGCGGGATCCTCCTCGTGGGCGAGGAGTACCGTGTTGACCGAAGAGAAGCGGGCAGTGTCATCGATGTGGCCGTGCGTGTCGTCTCCGACGGCGCCTTCGCCGAGCCAAATGGTCTCGCGCACGCCGAGGTTCTCCGCGAAGGCCCGCTCATAGTCGGCGCGCGACATTCCCGGGTTGCGAACCTGCACGTCGCTGAGCAGCCACTCTTCGGTGACGAGCATCTGTCCCGCGCCGTTGACTTCGATTCCGCCGCCTTCGAGCACGAGCCGTCCGCCGTCGGGACGGTGTGGCTCCGCGCGGCCGATCCCGGTGATGATTTCCATCGCCGCGCCGACCTTCACGTCATCGGAATAATTGTCGTACTTCGCCCAGCCGTTGAAATCCCAATTGACGAGCAGCGGCGCCCCGTCCGGCGCTAACACTGTCGTCGGCGCCGAATCCCTCAGCCAGACGCGATCGGTCGGGACGCGATGAAGACGGTATCCGTTCGATGGGACGGCGTGCGCTTCGAGCACGCGCCGCGCGTCGGCTTCGACCGCAACGTTCTGGCACAGGATCTCGACTCGCTCGTGCGAGGCGAGCGCGCGGACGATTTCGCCGTAGACCCACGGTATCGCGCCGAGCTTTCCCGGCCAGTCAGGCTCGTGGTGGGGCCACGCGATCCACGTCGCCTCGTGCGGCTCCCACTCGGCAGGCATCCGCCGGGCGCCGGCGCCCGCGGTCATCCGATGTAGCGATTGAGAATCTGACCGTATGCGTCGATGCGCCTGTCGCGGAGGAACGGCCAGTTTCGCCGAGTGGTCTCGATGAGCTCGGGGTCGCACTTCGCGACGAGCAGCGCCGGCGCAGTTCCCGCTTCGGCGATGACGCGCCCGAACGGATCGCTGACGAACGAGTGACCGAAGAACTCGATTCCGTCCGTGCCTGGCTCGTCCTCGTGGCCGACACGGTTGGGCGACGCGATGAACACGCCGTTGGCGATCGCGTGCGCGCGCTGGGCCGTTCGCCATGCCTCGACCTGCGCCTCGCCGTGCTCGGCTTTCTCCGACGGGTGCCAGCCGATGGCCGTCGGATAGAAGATGATCTGCGCGCCCATCAGACTCGTGATGCGCGCCGCCTCGGGGTACCACTGATCCCAGCAGATGAGAACGCCGATCGTCGCGTAGCGGGTCTTCCAGACGCGAAAGCCGTTCGCTTCGTCGGCGCCGCTCCTGTGAGAGTCGCCGGGGGTGAAGTAGAACTTTTCGTTGAACAGCGGATCGTCGGGGATGTGCATCTTGTGATAGACGCCCATCAGCGACCCGTCGGCGTCGATCACAGCCGCGGAATTACGATAGACGCCTGCCGCCTGGCGCTCGAAAATAGGAACGATGATCACGAGCTCGAGCTCCTTCGCCAGAGCCTGCATCCGCTCCACCGTGGAGCCCGGAATCGGCTCGGCGATGTCGAAGCGCTCGTGCTTCTGCGACTTGCAGAAGTAGGGAGCGTTGAAGAGCTCCTGGAGGCAGACGATCTGCGCGCCCTGCTTCGCTGCCTCGCGGACGCGCTCTTCGGCTCGCGCGACGTTGCGCGGGATGTCGTCGGAAATCGCCTCCTGGACGAGGGCGATGGTGAAGGGCTTGTTCATCGTTGAAAGGTGAACGGTTCGGACGGTCCGAGGAAGTGGGTAGAGCTAGCCGGGACAATTTCGCTAACTTACGCCAACACTCGCAGCACCCGCTCATAATCGCGCCGACCATTGAATCATCAGGAACCAAAGGAACACGAAATCCGGCGAGGCGAACGCCGTGGCGGCGACCGAAGCCCGAAGGACGCGGTGCGCGGACAAATTCTGCGCTCTCTCGGGCCGGGCATCGTCACGGGTGCCGCCGACGACGATCCCTCGGGCATCGCTACGTACTCGATCGCCGGCGCGCAGTACGGTCTCGGATTTCTCTGGACTGCGTTCCTGACGTGGCCGCTGATGGCCGCAGTGCAGACGATGTGCGCTCGTGTTGGAATGGTGACCGGCGAAGGGTTGATGTCCGCGTTCAGGACGAAGTTTCCTCGCTGGGTGCTCGTAGTCGTCGCGGCCGCCCTCTTCATAGCCAATACGATCAACATCGGCTCCGACCTTTCGGCGATGGCGGATGCCGCCGAGATGCTGAGCGGAGTGAGTTCCCACATTTGGGTTTTTGCCTTCGCGGCAACGATCGGCCTGTCAACGCTACTGCTCAGCTATCACACCATTGGGAACGCACTCAAGTGGCTGGCGCTGGTGCTGGTAGCGTACGTTATCACCGCCTTCCTCATTCATCCGCGCTGGAGTGATGTGATGCTGGCGACGGTGAAGCCCTCGTTTCCGTCGGGGCGTGGTGCGGCCGCCACCCTGGTTGCAATTCTCGGCACGACTATCAGCCCCTACCTCTTCTTCTGGCAGACATCGCACGAGGTGGAATACGAAAAGAGCCTCGGGCGCCGCCGGGTCGAGGACCGTCAAGGCGCATCTCATTCGGAAATCGTGATCCGCAAGGTGGATGTGGCGGCGGGTACGTTCGCCTCCAACGTAGCGATGTACTTCATCATTCTTACAACTGCGCTGACGCTTCATTCCCGCGGAATGACACATCTCGCGACGAGCCGGGAAGTTGCCTCGGCTCTTCGCCCGCTTGCCGGGTCGCTGGCGACGCTGCTTTATACCGTCGGCATACTTGGAACGGGAGCGCTCGCCATTCCCACCCTTGCCGGGTCGAGCGCATATGCGTTCGCGGAAACCTTTGGGTGGCACCAGGGGATGGACGAACGAGTCTCGCGCGCGCCGCAGTTCTATGCCGTTGTCGTCGCCGCGGTGAGCATCGGGGTCGTGCTCGATTTCACCAATGTCAATCCAATTTCCGCGCTGTATTGGACCGCTGTAATCAACGGCTTGCTGGCTCCGTTCCTCCTTGTCGGTCTCCTCATCGTCGCGTCGGACAGGATCCTGATGCACGGCCAGCCAAGCTCCCTTCTCGGCAGAGGAGTCGTCGCCTTCACGACGGTGGCCATGGTTCTCGCAGCGCTGGGGATGTTCCTGCTCTAGGCATAATTTTCCTGCCGTCGCGTAAGCGCTCCCGTTGGTTTGCTGAACTCACGTTAGCCAACGCAATGATGTTGGCCGCCTCTCCGGCAATGTGCACAGGAGGGACGTCAAGAGATAATCGCGCGCCGCGACGCTCAGGAATCGTCGCCCGCGGAGTTTTCTTTTCTCCCGATTGCCCTCAGCGGTGGCTAGTGCGATCAGTCCAAATGAAACCTTGATGTGGGCTGAACAAATGCCGTTACTAAAACTGATCTATCACATCCTGTCGTCGGTTGCGCAACTCGCGCCTCTCGCGCGAGGTCAATTACAAAACTTATGGCTGTATCAATGGCGCCAGTCGAGCCGGGCGAAAGCTCCGCCACGGGCGAAAATCGCTTGCTCTCTGCGCTCAGCAACGCGGGATTCGGGAAGCTGGAGAGTGAGCTCGAGGTAGCCGAGTACGAATCAGGCTCGATCCTTTATGAGCCATATGAGCCGGCACAGTTCGTCTATTTCCCCTTCAGCTGCGTCGTTTCGATCGTAAACACGGTAGCCGGCGGCAGCACTGTCGAGGTAGGCACGGTCGGCAATGAAGGAATGGCCGGGATCGCGGTGTATCTCGATTCGGGTGTCACTCCGAATCGGACGCTCGTGCAGGTTCCCGGTCGAATGGCCCGGCTCTCTGCGGCGTCGTTCAAAGCGATCGCCGAGCAATCGCCTGAAGTTCGAAAGGTGATCAACCGCTACACTCTCGCATTCCTGGCCCAGGTGTCACAGACGGCGGCGTGCAATCGCGCTCATACCATAGACGAACGCTGTGCGCGTTGGCTATTGATGACGCACGATCGGGTGGTTGGCGACTCATTCTCGCTCACCCACGAGTTCCTTGCATTCATGCTCGGCGTGAGGCGCGCCGGCGTCACGATTGCCGCGGGAATTCTTCAGAAAGCGGGGCATATCAGCTACAAGCGCGGGCGCATCAAGATCATCGATCGGAAAGGACTCGAAGAGGCCGCGTGTGATTGTTATGAAGTCGTAAGCAGGGAATTCGAAAAGCTCCTCGGTGCGCACGCCGGATGAATCACATCCGGGCAATTTCGACCAATGTCCGCCTGCGTACCAATCGTTTCCGCCCGCCGCGATAGCCCATCATAATCCGCTTGCGCGGGTGTGTGGGCAGCTTATTTTTTCCGGAAATTCGCCGCTCACCTTTCAATCGTGACGAAATTTTCCGAGAACGCGAGCAGCCGGCTCTCCGAGCTTTTCATCAAACCGGCTACGGGAAAAGTGGTTAGCTCCGAGCACCGGATGGTTCTCGCGCAGATATGCGCCGAGGCGAAGGCCTCCGGCTTACCGGTCGAGAGTCTGATCGTAACGTTGAAAAGCGTGTTCGATCAGATGCCGCACCCGGAGCCCGGCAATCCGTCGCGCGCGGAGCTCCGCGAGCGGCTCATCGCTGTGTGCATCGAGGAGTTTTATCGCGACGGTAAGCCAGTCGACTAGAGCATCGTTCCTTTCAGGATTGCGAAAGCCACCGAGAAGTAGATGATCAGTCCGGTGACGTCCACGAGCGTGGCGACGAATGGAGCCGACGCGCTCGCCGGATCCACACCCATCCTCTTCAACAGGAACGGAAGCATCGACCCCGCCAGCGATCCGAACGCAACGATGCCGAGTAGTGCTACACCGATCGTGGTTGCCACCAGCAAATAGTGCGGTCCGTAATCAAAAAAGTGGATGTGCTGCCATAGAATGATGCGGCTGAAGCCGATGACGCCGAGTATGGCGCCGAGGATGAGGCCGGTGGGCAGCTCACGCATGGCGATGCGCCACCAGTCTCCGAGCTTCACTTCGCGAAGTGCCAGCGCGCGGATGATGAGTGAAGTCGCCTGTGAGCCGGAGTTTCCTCCCGAGCTCATCACCAGCGGGATGAACATTGCGAGCACCGTCGCCCTGGCGATTTCGTCGTTGAAGTGCTGCATCGCGGTCGCGGTGAGCATCTCGCTGACGAAGAGCGCGCACAGCCAGCCGGCGCGCTTCCGTATCATCCCTGCAACTCCGATTTCCATGTATGGCGCGTCGAGCGCTTCCATACCTCCGAAGCGCTGGACGTCCTCGGTCTGCTCCTCGACCAGCGTGTCGATGATGTCATCGACGGTGACGATGCCGATCACGCGTCTTTCAGCATCCACGACCGGGACGGCGAGCAGGTTATAGCGGGAGACGAGTCGCGCGACATCCTCGCGATCGGTTGTTGGCGCGACGGTGAGCGGCTCGCGCCTGCTGCCGACCGCCGTCACATTTTCGGATCTATCCGCGGTGATCAGCTCGCGCAGCGAGACGACGTGCGTGAGCGCCAGCGTGGCCGGATCGAGAACGTAGATCGCGTAAACAGTCTCTTTCTCTCTTCCGGTCCGGGCGATCAGCGCAAGCGTATCCTCGACGGTGCTCGTCGCAGGAACGGACAGGAATTCCGTCGTCATTATTCCGGCGGCGGTCTCGGGCGCGTACTGGAGCAGCTTCTTCAGCGCGGTTTGCGTGGACGCGGAGAGCGTGGCAAGAAGGCGCGGTCGCTCCTTCTCCGGAACTTCGCGAAAAAGATCCGCCTGCTGGTCGGCGGACATCGCTTCGATGAGCCTTCCGACCTTCGATTCGTCCATCCTGCTCACGATCTCGCAGCGTGAGCGCGAAAGCTCCGGTTCGTCGAATACCTTCACTGCGAGATCGAACGGAAGCGCTGCCATCACTTTCGAGGCCGCGTCGGCGGGCAGCTCGCGCAGCGCGACGGCGATGTCCTCGGCGCGCATCCTCGACAGCGCTTCACTCAGCTCGTCGGAATCGCCGTGGATGAGATACAGCAGCTCGGGGGAATGATTTTCGATCGGCATTGGCTTGCGAGTTGGTGTGCGATGCTGGTTTCGCTTCGCTGAACGAATACCGCGTATGGATTCGGGCGCAAGCGTCGGCGGGTTGGGGTCTGCTTCACCGGCGCTGTCTCCGCTCGCAGCGCGCGCTTGTGGCGCGCGCAATACGCTCGCTGCAACGTGGCCGGATTCAGCGGACCCAACCGCGCCTCCGCCCGCGCTCTACATCTGGCCGTCGAGCGAGGCGGTGCGGTCGCACTCATACGAGCGAAAAACTCCGCGGTCTTTTTTCGCGGGGCAGAGGGGCGGGAGGAGGGCGGGTGCCGCGGAGCCGGCCACGTCGAGCGACCGGAGAGACCGCCTCGCTATGAACGCAAGCGATCTGGAAGATCGCGCGCGTTCAGGCGGGCTCGACGCGAGTCGAGACAGCGCCGGCGGAGGGGCATCGCGCGACGACCCGCCCGCGCGCAATGGTTAAACTCGCGCGGGCGGGCCGCTCAAAACTATTTGCCGACTAGCTGCCTCAGCACGTAAGGAAGAATCCCACCGTGCTTGTAGTACTGCAGCTCCTCGGGCGTGTCGATGCGCGATTGAACCTTGAATGACATCACGCCGCCCGGGCCCTTCGCGTTCACCGTTAGCACTTCGCGCGCCTTCATCTCGTTCGTCATCCCGACGACCTCGAACGTCTCGAAGCCGGTGAGCCCGAGCGACTGCCGCGTGGCGCCGTTCATCATCTCGAGCGGAAGCACTCCCATCCCGACCAGGTTCGAGCGGTGGATTCTCTCGAACGACTCGGCGATTACCGCGCGCACGCCGAGAAGGAGCGTGCCCTTCGCCGCCCAGTCGCGCGACGAGCCGGTGCCGTATTCCTTGCCGGCGATGATGATGAGCGGAACGCCGTTCTTCTGGTATACCATCGACGCGTCGTAGATTGTCTCCGGCTTCTCGCCCGGAGCGGTGCTCGTCCATCCACCCTCGGTGCCGGGCGCGAGCTCGTTCTTGAGACGGATGTTGGCGAAGGTTCCGCGCATCATCACCTCGTGATTGCCGCGGCGGGCTCCGTACGAATTGAAATCGGCGGCCTTCACCCCCTGCGAGATCAGCCATTGGCCGGCCGGGCTCGACGACGGGATGGATCCAGCCGGGGAGATGTGATCAGTCGTGATTGAATCTCCGAGCATCGCCAGCGCGCGCGCGCCGGAGATGGGACGGATTCCGGGCGGCGTCAGCGTCATCCCCTCGAAGTACGGCGGATTCTTTACGTAGGTGGACTTGTCGTCCCAGGCATAAAGATCTCCTTCGGGGATCGGGAGTCCGCGCCAGTTATCGTCGCCGCTGAACACGTTCGCGTACTGCGTCGTGAACATCTCGGCTTTCACGGAGCGGAGAATCTCCTCTTCGACTGCCTTCGGCGCCGGCCACACGTCGCGCAGAAACACGGGGCCGTCCTTGCCGATTCCGAGCGGCTCGCTGTCGAAGTCGATGTCCATCCGCCCGGCGAGGGCGTAAGCGACGACGAGCGGCGGGGACGCGAGATAGTTGAACCGCGTATGCGGATTGATTCGACCCTCGAAGTTCCGGTTGCCCGAAAGAACCGCGGCTACGACGAGCTTGTTGGCGTCGATCGCTTCCGCGATCGGCTGAGGGAGCGGACCGGAGTTTCCGATGCACGTCGTGCATCCGTAACCGACGAGGTTGAACCGAAGCTGATTGAGAGCGTCGGTTACGCCCGCCTTGTTGAAATAATCGGTCACTACCTTCGAGCCCGGCGCGAGACTCGTCTTCACCCACGGCTTCGTCGAAAGTCCCTTCGCGACTGCGTTCTTCGCCAGGAGACCTGCGGCGAGCATCACGCTCGGATTCGACGTGTTCGTGCAGCTCGTGATCGCGGCGATCACTACGGCGCCGTTGCGGAGCGAGAACGTTTCTCCGTTCAGGTGGACGGTGGGCGCGTGCTTCATATCCGCTTCATCCGGCGGAGGCACTACCGCCTGCGCCGAAACCTGCGGGTCTCCCTCGCTCACCATCGCCTTCTCGGCGCGGATCGGGCGCGGCGGAGCGCTGCGGTTGAGATCGGCCTCGAGCGCTTCGTAGAACATCGCCTTCGACTTCGACAGCGGAACGCGATCCTGCGGGCGCTTCGGGCCGGCGATGCTCGGCACGACGCTGCCGAGATCGAGATCGATCGTGTCCGTGAACTTCGGGTCCGGCGTTTCGTCGGTGCGGAAGAGCCCCTGCGCCCTGGTGTACGCCTCGACGAGCTTTACCTGCTGCTCGCCTCTGCCGGTGAAGCGCAGATACTTGAGCGTCTCGGCGTCGATGGGGAAGAATCCCATAGTCGCACCGTATTCCGGCGCCATGTTGCCGAGCGTCGCGCGGTCGGCGAGCGAGAGCGACGAAAGTCCCGCGCCGTAGAACTCGACGAACTTGCCAACCACTTTCTTCTTTCGAAGCTGCTCGGTCACTGTCAGCACGAGATCAGTCGCCGTCGCGCCCGCCGGCAGCTTTCCGAACAGCTTGAACC
>JALYYD010000061.1 GCA_030946775.1 Gemmatimonadota bacterium | reverse complement strand
ACCGCGGGGTGGCCGGTGAGATACGTAGCCGTGAGCTGATTCGCGGCGCCGGTTGGCGTCACGATCACGTCCACCTTCGTCATCAGCTCGGCCCACCGCTGAATGGCGATACTTCTCGCGCGACTGGCGTTCACGTAATCCACCGCCGGAACGAAACGAAATGTCCGGAAAGTGTTGGCCCAGTCGAATTTCCCCTGTTGCACGAGCTCCTTGTCGCGATCGCTACGAGTGAGCTCGTCGAAAGCGGCGGCGGCTTCGACGGTCAGCATCAAGCTCATCGCGCTGTATGGGAGATCGGGGAGCTCGACGGGAATGAGCTTCACGCCGAGGCGATCGAACACCGCCAGCGCGGCGTCGTCGAATTTTTTTGTAGAATGCACGATTCGCTTTGAATCTTTAGGATCGGCGACAGGAAGATCGAACGCGCTCTTCACGTATCCGATGCGGAGCGACTTCGGCTTTAGCGACGCATCCCAGTTAAAGCTGGCCGGAATCACGCTGCTGTCGCGGCCGTCGGGGCCGTGAATCGCGTCGAGCACGAGAGCGCAGTCTTCGGCGGTGCGGCAGATCGGGCCGAGCTTGTCCATCGTCCACGACAATGCCATCGCGCCAGTCCGCGGGACTCTGCCGAAAGTAGGGCGAAGTCCGGTCACGCCGCAGCGTGTCGAAGGCGAAGAAATCGAGCCCAGTGTTTCACTTCCGATCGCGAACCCAACGAGACCGGCAGACGTAGCCGATGCGGGCCCGGCGGATGATCCGCTCGATCCCTGATTGAGATTCCACGGGTTTCTGGTTCGCACGCCGGTGCGGGTTGGCTCATCCTTCCCTGCGTCGGTCGGTCCATTCCCGAACCAGACATCTCCCTGCGCGAGCTCGCCTAACGAGAGCTTGGCGACGAGAACGGCGCCGGCGGCATCGAGCCGCTGCACGACCGTGGCGTCTTCATCTATCGTTTGATCGCGGTAGGGGCCCGCGCCCCACGTCGTCTTGTATCCCTTCGCCGCGAGCAGATCCTTCGCTCCCCACGGAATGCCGTGGAGGGGCCCGCGATACCTCCCGCGCGCAATCTCCGCATCGGCGGCTCGAGCGTGATCCAGCGCCCGATCCTCGGTGAGCGTGACTACACATTTCAGGATCGGATCATATCGCTTCAGCCGCGCCAGATACATCTGCGTCAACTGCATTGACGTCACGCGCCTGTTCTCGATCAGGCGCGAGAGCTCTGTCACCGGCAGGAACGCAAGAGACTCGATGTCGTTCCCGACGCTCATTCGCGCGCGCGATCGCGAGCGGACCATCGGACGGCGCGGTTCGCCAGGGGCCTTCATTCCCGGCGGCAGAGGATCGAAAACGATTGACGGGGCGACAGAATTCAGCAGCGGCGTCTTGTGCAGCAGCTCGATCCGCTGCTCGACCTGCTTGAGCGAGTCCACCATCATCTCGCGCTCGGCGGCGTCAAAATGGACGCCGGCGATGTCCTCGGCGGCGGCGATTGTTGCGACCGTGATGTCTTCGCCGGCGGCGACTCTTGCCCACAGCACGCCGGGAAAGAGCGAAGAACCCAGGCCGATGCCGGCGAAGTACCCCATAAAAGTCCGGCGATTTAAACCGCTCATCTCATTCATTTCACCTCCTGGAAGTGAGGCGCCGGCACGCCACCGCTAGATCTGCGTCCTCGTGAAAGCGTCAACGCCGTCGAATTGCTGAAGCTTTTCGACGTGCATCCAGCGATGCGTCTCGCCAATGCGCGCGATGAGGGAGAGGATCTCATTGTCGGTGAGCTCTCCAGCGCCGTCGCACACGAATCTGCAGCGATAGTGGTCAACGAGCGAGACCTTCCGTTCGGTGTTCGGGAAGACGGACGACCCGCGATTGGCGATGAGCTCTAGCTTCACCGGCAATTCCGCCGACGCCGTCTGCAGCGTCGCCGCAAGCTCGGCGGGCTGTTGTTCCGATTCCACGTAAATGTCGACGCCGAGCACGCGCCGGTTGGACGCGGGG
>JALYYD010000056.1 GCA_030946775.1 Gemmatimonadota bacterium | reverse complement strand
ACGTTGCGTCCGCCGCGCGTCCGGCCACCGTGCGGGTGATCGACCGGGTTCATCACTTCACCGCGAACCTTCGGACGCTTGCCCAGCCAGCGGCTCTTGCCCGCCTTGCCGTGCGACAGCAGCTCGTGCTCGGCGTTGCCGACAGTTCCGATCGTGCCCATGCAGGCGCCGTGGACGAGGCGCATTTCCGACGACGCCATTCTCAGCGTCACGTAATCGCCTTCCTTGGCGACGACTTCGAGCGACGTTCCCGCCGACCGCGCCATCTGCCCGCCCTTGCCCGGCTTCAGCTCGACGTTGTGCACGTCGGTACCGAGCGGGATCTCGCGCAGCGGAAGCGCATTGCCGACACGCGTGTCAGAGCCCGGCCCGGAAACGACCTTGTCGCCCACGGAAAGACCCTTCGGGTGCAGGATGTAGCGCTTCTCGCCGTCCTCGTACTCGACCAGCGCGATGAGCGCCGTGCGGTTCGGATCGTACTCGATCTCGCGCACCGTCGCCGGCGCGCCGTGTCTGTTGCGCTTGAAATCGATGACGCGGTACATCCGCTTGTGACCGCCGCCAATGCGGCGCATCGAGATGTGCCCGTGGTTGTCGCGGCCGCCGCTCTTCTTCAGCGGCTCCATCAGCGACTTCTCGCCCGTCGACCGCGTGATCTCGGAAAAATCCGAGACGCTGCGGAAGCGCGAGCTCTTTGTCACCGGCTTGAATTGACGAACGCCCATGTTACGCCTCGAAAATGTCGATCGTGTCGCCGTCGCGAAGTCTCACGATGGCCTTCTTCCAATGCGGGCGGCGCCCCTGCGTGCGGCCGACGCTCCGGTCCTTCCCGCGGTGATTCGACGTCCAGACGCCGGTCACCTTCACGCCGAACAGCTCTTCGATCGCCTTTCTGATCGCGAACTTCGTCGAGCCGGGCGCGACCTTGAAGGTGTACTCGCCACGGTCCTGGTACGCCGCCGACGTCTGCTCGGTCACGATCGGGGTGATGATGGTGCGATGAATCGTTGCCATTGATTACTTCCCCTTCTTCTTTTTCGCGGCAGGCTTCTTCGCCGCCGGTTTCTTCGCCGTTTTCTTGGCGGTCTTCTTCGCCGCCTTCGACGGCTTTTCCTTTGACTCCTTCTTCTTCGCGCTCTTGGCCGCGGCCTTGGTCGCCGCCTTGCCCGAGCCCTTGCGCTTCGGAGCCGCCTTCACTTCGCTCGCTTCATCGCCCTCTTCACGGGCGGCGCGCTTCGAGCCCTCGACGTGCGCACCGAGCGCTTCCGCTTCGATGATCACGACGTCGGACCAGAGGATGTGATAGGTGGAGACATCGCTGTACGGCATCACGTGCGCGTCGGCGAGGTTCCGTCCGCTCAGAAACACGTTCGGCTTCACGCCGTCGGTGAGGAGCAGCACTTTCTTGCCGACGGCGCCGATCGCGCCGAACAGCGAGACGAGCGCCTTCGTGCTCGGCTTCTCATAGTTGAGCGACTCGACGACGATCAGCGCGTCCTCGCGGGCGCGCGCATTGAGCGCGCTCTTGCGGGCGAGCTGGCGGACCTTCTTCGGAATCGCCTGCGCATAGCTGCGCGGCGTCGGTCCGAAAACAGTTCCACCGCCGACGAAGACCGGCGAGCGGGTCGAGCCCGCGCGCGCGCGTCCCGTTCCCTTCTGCTTCCACGGCTTCTGGTTTCCACCGATGACGAGCCCGCGGGTCTTCGTCGAGGCGAGACCAAGACGCTGGTTCGACAGGAACGCCTTCACCGCCTGGTGCATCACCGGCATGTTGACGACGCCGTCGAATACCTCGGCGGGAAGATTCACGCTGTCGCGCTTCTTTCCGCTCGTCGTGTACGAGGCCGCGTTCAAAGTAGTTGTCTCAGACATTCGTTAACCCTGCTTCTTGACCATCACGATCCCATTGATGGGACCGGCGATGGAGCCGCGGATGTAGATGAGATTGCGCTCGGTGTCGATACGCTCGACACGGAGGTGAGTCTGCGTGTGACGATGATCGCCGTAGTGTCCCGGCATCTTCTTTCCCTTGATGACGCGCGACGGATCGGTGCCCGGTCCGATGGAGCCGGGACGGCGGTGCTTCGTGTTTCCGTGCGTGTTCGGTCCGCCGTGGAAACCATAGCGCTTGACCACGCCCTGGAATCCGCGTCCCTTCGACGTGCCGGTGACCTTCACCTGCTCGCCGGGGGCGAAGATCTCGACCGTCACCTTGTCGCCAAGGTTGTAGGTCTGGACTTCCTTGTCCTTTTCCTTGCCCGGTGCGTCGTCGATGCGGAAGCTGCGGAGAACCTTCGGCGCCGTCGCCAGTCCGGCTTTCGCCGAATGGCCAACAACCGCCTTGTGCGCCCTGCGTCCGCGTGGCGTGCGCTCGTTCTTCTTCGACTCGCGCGCCAGCCGCTGCTCGCCGTAGCCGAGCTGCACCGAATCGAAGCCGGCGGCGTCCTTCTTCAGGACCTGCACGACTGGATTTGGCGGCGCCTCGACAACGGTGCACGGGATCGACTGCCCCTGCTCGTTGAAGACCTGCGTCATGCCGACTTTTTTGCCGATGATTCCGATCATTGAAAAGCTCTCTCTATTGTTTAAGTCGCTGACTACTCGACCTTGATCTCGACATCAACACCCGCGGGCAGATCGAGCTTCGTCAGCGCGTCAACCGTTGCCGCGCGTGAATCGAGGATGTCGATCAGCCGCTTGTGCGTCTTCAGCTCGAACTGTTCGCGTGACTTCTTGTCCACGTGCGGCGAACGGAGAACGGTCCACCGCTTCGTCTTCGTCGGCAGCGGAATCGGACCCGAAACCTGCGCGCCCGTCTTCTCGGCGGTGCGGACAATGTCCCCGGCCGCCTGGTCGATGACCGCGTGATCGAACGCCTTTAGCCGAATGCGAATTCTTCCTGCCATATGATTCTCTTTGAGAAGTTTCGGTTCGTTACTTGAGGATCTTGGTGACGACACCGGCGCCGACCGTGCGTCCGCCTTCACGGATGGCGAAGCGAAGTCCTTCGTCCATCGCGATCGGCGTGATCAGCTCGATCACCATCTGCACGTTGTCGCCCGGCATCACCATCTCCATCCCTTCCG
>JALYYD010000035.1 GCA_030946775.1 Gemmatimonadota bacterium | reverse complement strand
GGGCTGATGATCGCTCTTTTCCGAAAGTAGCCGCGCTCGGCTATTTCCCCGCCGGAAACATCGCATCGAGCTTCTTCAGATATCCACTCCACCCGCCGTCGTGCGCGCGGCCGTAGTCGTCATCCGGGAGACCCGCGTGCGTAAGTGACACCAGCGTCTCGTCTCCCTTAGCGGTGAACGTTGCTGTCACCACCGTTTCCAATCCGCGCGTGTACGGAGACATCCAGGTGTACTGCGCCTTCGAAGGCCGATCGAGAACGTCGAACCTGCCGTAGTGCGAAAGGTCCTTCCCGTCGTGATGGTGCACGAAGTTGAACAGCGCGTCCTTCTTCAGATCGAAGATCAACTTCTTCGCACCGCTGAACGGATTCACCGGCGTGTTCGGATCGAGCCACGCATCGAAGACTTCCGTCGCCGGTGCCGGAATCGTCCGCTCCAGCTTGATGTCCATCGTCTTGATCGCCGTCATTTTGCCTTTCTCCTTTTCTTAGCGGTGAAGTGATCTTCAAGCCGGTCGAGCTGCCGGCTCCAGTACCTCTCGTATGGATGCAGCCACTGTGTCACCTGTCGGAGCGGCGCCGCGCGCAGCTCCATCACGTGGTCCCTTCCCTGCCGGTCGCGATGCACTAGCCCCGCCGCCTCGAGCACCTTCAGATGCTTCGATACCGCATTGAGCGACATCGCGAACGGTTCGGCGATTTCCGTCACCCGCGCCGGCCCCTTCGAGAGCCGCGCCAGAATCGCGCGCCGGGACGGATGCGATATCGCGTCGAGAACAGGGGTGAGTTGATCCATGGAAATAATCAACCATTTGGTTGAATGTTTCGCAAGGGCTTTCTTTTGCGCCCCGTCTCGGGGGGGTAACCGCAGGACGTTCAGCTTTAACGCCTCATTTTTTCAGCCCGGCGCTATTGACCGCCCCACCTCTCCGGTGGCTATGTTCACCGATGGACGAGAAGCGATACAATCAGGACGAAGTGGCCGCCATCTTCGAGCGCGCATCCGAGACCGAGGCCAAGCTCCCCGCAACCGGCGCGGGCGCGGGTTTGACGCTCGGCGAGCTGCACGGGATTGCGAAGGAAGTCGGCATCTCGCCGCAGTCGATCACCCAGGCTGCGCAATCGCTCGAGCTGGCCGCGCGCCCCGCCCCGATTGCGAAGTTCATCGGCGTTCCGATCGGCGTCGCGCGAACGGTCGAAATCGATCGCCCGCTCAACGAATCCGAATGGGAGCGGCTCGTCGCCGATCTGCGCACGACATTTTCCGCCAACGGCAAGCTCCGCTACGATGGTCCCTTCCGCCAATGGACGAACGGAAATCTCAAGGCAGTCGTCGAGCCGACATCCGCCGGCAGCAGGATTCGCCTTCAGACGACGAACGGCAACGCGCGCACGATGATGACGATCGGAATTGTGTTCCTTGGCGTCGGGGGCGCGACGTTCATCACCGACGCTGCGGCCAGCGGCGCCAGCGCCGCCAGTGCCTCGGGTCTTGAATTGATGGCTCTATTAGGAATCGGTTTTTTCGCCGCCGGAGCGCTCCGCGTTTCCGGCTGGGCCCGTCAGCGCGCCCTTCAGTTCGACGAAGTCCTCGCGAGGCTGACGAAGTAGCGGTTTCGCTCATGATAATGGGGGCTAACCCGGCACCCGGCCCAGCTCGCAGCGGCGCGTCTTGAGCTTTCGAGGCCACAACCCCATTGTTTTCGCGGCGCGATGCGCGCCAAGGTGCAGTCTCACAGTCAAGGGAGGTGCCGATGAACGAAGCTCCGAAAGAGTTCGCACCGAAGGGTCGCGGCAAATGCACGCAGTGCAGCAAGTGCGCGGCGTATAATTCTGATTCGACCAACTCAGGCCGCTGCATCTGCGGTCACACCGCAGCCGAGCACGAATAGCTGCGCGATCGCTGTGACGGAAACGGGCTCCTCTAAATCGAGCGAGCCCGTTTTTCACTTATGAGCCAGATGCTCGTCGCATTTGCACTCCTCGTCCGCGACTACGACGAAGCGATCGCGTTCTTCACCGGTACCCTCGGATTCCGCCTCCTCGAGGATGAGCCAAGGAGTCCCGGAAAGCGCTGGGTGCGAATCGCGCCGCCGGGCAACCACGACACAGGTCTCCTCCTCGCGCGCGCTGCGACTCCCGAGCAGCTCGCCGCCGTTGGCAACCAGAGCGGCGGACGCGTTCTCTTCTTTCTTCACACCGACGACTTCGACCGCGACTACTCGGCGATGAAATCCAAAGACGTCATTTTTGCCGAGGAGCCGCGCGACGAAGAGTACGGTCGCGTCGTCGTGTTCAAGGATCTGTACGGCAACAAGTGGGATCTGATTCAATCGAAAACCATGGAAAGGAGCGTGAGATGGTAGTCAGCAAAGAAACTTCACCGGCCGCGTACCTGGCCAGTCTCCCTCCCGAGAGGCGCAAGGTCATCGCCGCCGTCCGCTCGGTCATCAACAAGAATCTTCCGAAAGGATACGTCGAATCGATGAGTTACGGGATGCTCACGTACGAGATTCCACTGAGCAAATATCCCGACACGTACAACAAGCTGCCGCTGATGTATCTCGCCCTTGCCGCGCAAAAAAATAATTTTGCCCTCTACCTCGCCGGCGTTACGCACAACAAGGCATTGATGGACAAGCTCGCCGCCGCGTACAAGGCAGCGGGAAAGAAGCCGGATATGGGCAAGGGCTGCCTGCGCTTCAAATCGCTCGATGATCTCCCGCTCGACGTGATCGGCAAGCTCGTCGCATCCACGTCGGTGGAGCAGCGGATCAAGAACTCCGCAAAGGCCCGCGGCAAATAGCGCGAGCTTCTACCCGTTCGCGATCGCCAGCTCCTCCTCATTCATCTCCGCGAGCATATCCCCGAACAGCGGAGTGGAGAGATATCGCTCGCCGGTGTCCGGGAGCATACAGAGGATGGTCGTCCCCTTCGGCGAGTCCGCGGCGACACGAAGCCCCGCCTCGAGCGTCGCGCCCGCGGAAACTCCGACGAGAATTCCTTCCTTCTTCGCCAGGTCTCGGCTGCATTCCATCGCCCTCTGTCCGGAGACGGTCACGACACGGTCGACCAGACCCATCTCCAAAGCGTCGGCGGCAAGCTTGGCGATGAAATCGGGACTCCAACCCTGGATTGGGTGCGGCTTCCACGCGGGGTGTCGTGCCGCGACTCCATCCGCGCTGCGCACCTGGGGCTGACCGCTCTCGACCATCGGCGCGTCGGCGGGCTCGCACAGCACGACCTTGGTTTCAGGGCGTTCCTTCTTCAGCACGCGCGCGACTCCCTTGAGAGTGCCACCTGTTCCAAAACCCGTCACCCAATAGTCGAGACGCTCGCCTTCGAAATCGGCGACGATCTCGCGCGCTGTCGTGCGCGAGTGAAAATCAGCATTCGCTTCGTTGTCGAACTGCCGGGTTAGAAACCATCCATTCGCTTTCGCGAGCTCGGTTGCCTTCTTCACCATCCCGGTGCCGCCTTCCGGCGCCGGCGTCAATATCACCTTCGCGCCGAGGAACCGCATCAGTTTCCGCCGCTCGACACTGAACGATTCCGCCATCGTGACGACGAGCGGATAGCCCTTCCGGGCGCAAACCATCGCCAGCCCGGTTCCGGTATTCCCGCTGGTAGCCTCGATCACCGTTTGTCCCGGCTTCAGCGCGCCGGTGCGCTCGGCGTCCTCGATAATGCCGAGGGCGAGGCGATCCTTCACGGACCCAAGCGGGTTGAAGGCTTCGATTTTCACGTAGATGTTGATCCCCGCCGGGCCGATCTTCTCGAGCTTGACGATCGGCGTGTTTCCGATGGTTCCCAGGATGCTGGCGAATTTTGTCATTGCGATGGTGAAGTGGTTCTTTCTAACCTAGCACGGGACACAACCAACGGCTCAAACCGACCCCAACTCTGAAACTTCATCGCCTATGCGCCCGTCCGGTGAATGACCAAGGCTTCAGTCACTCCCATTGCGTCCATAGAACCATGCGAGAAGAAGTTTCATTGCTGCGGCTGTACCTGATGCGGTTGGTGTACCTGGCGATGTTCATCTTTCTCGCCTCGAGCAAATGGCCCCTGCTGTTCAACCACAAGCCGTGGGCATTGATGCAAGGCGTTGCGTTCGTCCTCCTCGCAGCGCTCGGTTTTATGGCCGGATGGGCGATTCGCTACCCGCTGAAGATGCTTCCTATCCTGATGTTTGAATGGGTTTGGAAAACAGTCTGGGTCGTGGCCATCGGCCTCCCGCTTTGGCGCGCCGGCACGATGGACGCGGACTTCGCCGAAACATTCAAGGCGACCTTTATGGGGGTGGTGCTTCTCCCATTCCTAATTCCCTGGCCGTACTTGTGGAGGCACTACATCAAGGCGCCGGGCGACCGATGGACAAACGCTTCGAAGTCCGCGTGAAAACCGCTTAACAACGGCGGCCGACGACGCGATATTCGTCGCGTGAAGAAGACCATCATCATCTACGGTCTCGTCGGCGGCGTTCTCATCGCCATCCTGAAGCTCATCGAGTACCGCTATCTCGTCGTCGAACATTCGATCGAGATATACGGCGGCCTCATCGCGGCGATCTTCTCGGCCGTCGGTATCTGGCTCGGCCTCAAGCTCACGAAAACGAAGGAGACGATAATCGTTCGCGAAGTACCGGCTCCGGCGGCCGGCCCCTTTGTCGCCAACTCCGATCGAATCCGCGAGCTCGGCATCACTCCACGCGAGATCGAAATTCTTGAGGCGATCGCCGCCGGACTCAGCACACGTGAAATAGCCGAAAAACTCTTCGTCAGCGAAAATACGGTGAAGACGCACTCGAGCCGCGTTTTCGACAAGCTCAGCGCCAAACGTCGCACGCAGGCCGTCCAGATCGCCAAGGCCTCCGGTCTCATCGCCTGAAGGAGTGATTTGCACTGAAATTTCAAAAAATCACCCCTTTGGGTGACGCGCAATTGTGCGGCACACCGCTACGATCCACCCGCAACCAAGCGACTCCACCAGCCACTGAGGAGATGATAGAAAAATGAAAAAGACCGTCTGGACGTTCGGCTTGATCGCGGGCGCAATACTGTCGGTGATGATGCTCCTTACCCTGCCGTTCCTCGAGAAAATAGGAACCGAGCGCGGGTATATCGTCGGCTACACGACGATGGTGCTCGCCTTTCTGCTCGTGTTCTTCGGCATCAGGTCCTATCGTGACAATGTCGGCGGGGGCAAGGTCAGCTTTGGGCGCGCGCTGGCGATCGGCACTCTGATCACACTCGTCGCGAGTTTCTGCTATGTCGCTACGTGGGAGGTCATCTTCTACAAGATCACGCCCGATTTCGGAGACAAGTTCAAGGCGGCTCAGATCGCCAAGGCGAGAGCGGACGGCGGTAGCCCGCAGGTCATTCAGAAGAAAGTTGCCGACGCCGAGAAGTTTGCCGAGCTGTACAAGAACCCGATCGTGAACATCGGGATGACACTCATCGAGCCGCTGCCGGTGGGACTCGTCTTCGCGCTCGTTGCGGCAGGAGTGCTCAGTCGGAAACGGCGACCCGCAGATGCAGCGTCAACTTAGAAACCCGAGCGCCACTCACGTCGTATGGCCATTACCTATGATTGAAGACAATCGTCTGAACCGGCCCTCCAGATTCTGGCGCATCGCGGCGGTTCTTTTTCTCGTCGTCAACGCCGGCGGCGCCGTCTTCGCGTATATACAGGGCGAGCAGATGCACGCCGAAATGCATCTCGCGCTCTTCGGTGCCGCCTTCGTCGGATACGCATTCACTCGCGCGGCACAGGCGCGAAGCCAAGATCCGCCGCCAGCCGAGCTTGAGGATCCGCGCATCGAGCAGCTACAGCGCTCGATAGACGCGATGGCTCTCGAGCTGGAGCGGATGGGAGAAAAACAGCGGTACGCCGAGAAACTGAAAGCCGGACATAAAGACCCGCCCGGCGAACATTAATTCGGGCGTGACTTCCCGCCGTCCCTCCCACATATTCGCGCGGCGGCGGCCGAATGGAAATGCACGGAATGCGGGCGATGGCCGCCTGGCTCGATCTCCCGGTGGAGGCGTTCGTTAAGGAATCCTCAGAATGATCCCCTGCCCCTCGTGGCACCCACCCTTCTGGCGATAAGATTTATCCCATGACGAAACCAAAAGAGCTGACGATACGCGGCCTGGTCCTCGGCGCGCTCATCACCACGGTGTTCACTGCGGCCAACATCTACCTCGGCCTCAAGGTCGGACTCACCTTCGCTTCGTCGATTCCGGCTGCGGTCATCTCGATGGCGATTCTTAGCGCCTTCAAGGATTTGACGATCCTCGAGAACAACATCGTGCAGACGGTCGCATCGGCCGCCGGCACGCTCTCCGCAATCATCTTCGTACTGCCGGGGCTCGTCATCGTCGGCTGGTGGACCGGATTTCCATTCTGGGAATCGTTCCTCATCTGCTTGAGCGGGGGCGTGCTCGGAGTCTTGTTCACGATTCCGCTGCGGCGCGCGCTCGTAACCAATTCGGATCTTCCCTACCCTGAAGGAGTCGCTGCCGCCGAAGTGCTGAAAGTCGGCGCCGGCCGGCGCGGCGAGGGAACGAGCGACAGCGGTGAGGCGCGCGAAGGACTTCGCGCTGTCGTCCTTGGCTCGATCGCATCAGCGGGACTCGCGATAGTGAGCGGAACGAGAGTCATCGCCGGCGGACTTAGCGGCTTCATCGCGCTCGGCGGAACGGCTTCAACAGGATATGACTTTGCGTGGTCACTGGCGCTGCTCGGCGCCGGCCATCTCGTCGGACTCTCCGTCGGAATGGCGATGCTCGTCGGCCAGGTGATCTCGTGGGTGATCGCGGTACCGTGGCTGACGTCGATGATGCCGGCCACTGCGGGGCAGGATATCGCTGCGCACACGATCTCTATTTGGAGGACGCAGGTGCGGTTCATCGGCGCGGGCACCATCGCCGTCGCCGCTGTCTATACGCTGATCAGATTGGCAAAGCCGGTCGTCGGCGGGTTGGTGAGCACGCTCGCCGCATCGAAGGCAGTCGCGACTGCGGACGAGACCGACCGCGATCTGGAGCCGATCTGGATTTACATTTTGACCGCAATCTGTCTCGTCATCACGGCGTGGCTTGCCTACAGCTTCGCTCACGCGCAGCCGGCGCTAGCGCCGAGCGCGTTCAAGCTGACACTGGTGGCGGTGCCGTTCGTGCTCGTGATCGGATTCGTGATCGCCGGTGTTTGCGGCTATATGGCAGGGCTCATCGGAGCGTCGAACAGCCCGATTTCCGGCGTAGGCATCCTTTCTATAGTAGTGGCCGCCTCGCTCGTCGCCCTTGTCGTAGTGCCGACTGTCGATACTCGCCAGGCGCTGGTCGCGTTCGCGCTGTTCATCACGGCGATCGTGTTCGCCTGCGCGACGATCTCGAACGACAACCTGCAGGATCTCAAAACAGGCCAGCTCGTCGGCGCGTCGCCGAGGCGGCAGCAGATCGCGCTCATCGTCGGAGTCGGAGCGGGCGCGGCAGTGATCCCATTCGTTCTCAATCTTCTCGCGAAGGCGTACGGATTCGCCGGCGCACCGAACGTGAACGTGGTGGCGTCGAATCCACTCCCCGCGCCTCAGGCGACGCTGATCTCCGCGCTCGCGCAGGGAGTGATCGGCGGTCATCTCGAGTGGAAGATGCTCGGCATCGGCGCGCTGATAGGGGTGGGACTCATTGTCCTCGACACGACACTCGGCGCGATGAAGAAGCTGCGCATTCCACCGCTCGCCGTCGGAATCGGTATCTACCTGCCGATGTCGGCGACCTTCGCGGTGATCATCGGCGCGGTGCTCGCACACTGGTACGACAAGCAGGCGAAGAAGATGCCGAACCCGGAGCGTGCCGAGAGACTAGGAACCCTGGTCGCGTCGGGGCTGATCGTGGGTGAGTCGATGTGGGGAGTGCTCAACGCCGGGCTCATCGTGGCGCTGTCGAAGGAAGCGCCGATAGCGCTCGTGCCGGAGAGCTTTGCGCTCGCGCCGTGGCTGGGAGTCGTCGGGTTCGTCGGAGCGATCGTCTGGCTCTACGGGTGGATGCTGAAGAGATCGAGAGAAGCCGCCTCCGCATAGTGTCGGGTGATGTCTTCGTCGCCGTCGCCGGCTGAGCTTGACGCGCTAGTCGCAGCGCCGGCGCAGCATCGGCTGCTGCTGGAGAACGCGCGCGTGCGTGTGCTGGACACTCGCATCGATGCTGGCGAGCGCACGCCGGTTCACACGCATCAGTGGCCGGCGGCGCATTACGTCATTAGCTGGAGTGCATTCGTGCGCAGGAACGCGGAAGACGAAGTATTACTCGATACGCGCGAGTCTGACACTCAGGTACAGCCATCCGGAGTGCTATGGGGGGAGCCGCTCGGGCCGCATTCGCTCGAGAATGTCGGAGCGACGCCCCTTCACATCATCAGCGTCGAGCTGAAGACATAACGAAGATGCGGCGATGGTCCGCCAAGCGAACCTTCGTTGATGGTTACATCGCCGCGACTCTGCCCATCACTGCGGCGATGGAGTCCACCTTCTGCAGGTAAGCCGCGATCAGCTCGCGGCGAAGCGTGAGCGTCCAGGGGGGCTGAACGTTCGGGAAGAACGTCACGACGAGACTGTCGCGATTCGCGCGCAGCAGCGAATCGGGAATACGCACGCCGTCGGCTATCATCGGGGAGCAGACGTTGCCGTAGTAACAGGCGTAAGTGTCTTTCTGGATGCCGGTTCGCACTAGCAGCTCTCCCTTTGCGACAGTCGCGTACTTGAATCCACCCATGTCGCGGGCGAGAAACGGAGCCAGGTAAAGTCGATGGTCACCGAATCGCTGGCCTCCGACGAGCGTGCCGGTACGTGTAACGGCCGTGCGAAGCCCGAATTCGGCGTCGTCCTTGTCCCACGCAACGATAGAAACGGCGGAAGAGCGCCAGTATTCGCGCACCTGAACGATCGGCGGCGCGATGAGCTCGGACGTTGCGTCAGCGGCAACGGGAACTGTGGCGGAAAAGCGACCGCCCGGGAGCGGCGCACATCCAGCGAGAGTGACAGCAACAACGGCTGCCGCAGATGTCAAGCTCTTCATTCTCCCCCCCAATGCTGTGGCGTGCGGCCAATCCGGACCTGACGAAATTGCATACAATTACAGAATCGTGCAAGTGGTGGGTCGGCTGTACCGGCTGTATTCTTTCCGGATGATCAATCGAATGAGTTGGTTCGCTGTTCTACTAGCTGCGCTGACCTCGGCCGCATCCGCCCAATCACTCGCGAAGTCCGAAATCGCGCGCTGGAGCCGCGAGGCGCGCGCCGTAACCATCACTCGCGACGACTGGGGAATCGCACACATCCACGGGCACACCGACCCCAATGCCGTGTTCGGCCTCATCTATGCGCAGGCCGAGGACGACTTCAACAGAGTCGAGTCGAACTACTTCGGTGCGCTCGGACGGAGCGCGGAGACCGAAGGCGAGGGTGCGATCTACAAGGACCTGCGGATGCGGCTGATCAACAATCCGGATTCGCTGAAAGCGATTTACACGCGAAGCCCGGCGTGGCTGCGCTCGCTTTTCGACGCCTGGGCCGATGGCCTTAACTACTACTTGTACAAGCATCCCGACGTGAAGCCGAAAGTCATCTCGCATTTCGAGCCGTGGATGCCGCTGGCGTTCAGCGACGGCAGCATCGGTCCCGACATCGAGAGCGTGAATCTCACGCATCTGGCGGAGTTTTACGGATCAGCATTTGTGATCGAGAGCTCTCTCGTCGAACCGGATTTCTTCCGGAAGGACCGTGGGTCGAATGGAATCGCCATCGGACCGAAGAACACACTCTCGCATCACGCACTGCTCCTCATCAACCCTCACACTTCGTTCTTTTTCCGATCGGAGCTGCAGGTCGCGAGCGACGAGGGGCTGAACGCGTACGGCGCCGTAACGTGGGGGCAGCTCTTCATCTACCAGGGATTCAACGCCCACAACGGCTGGATGCATTCGTCTACAGGCGCCGACAACATCGATGAGTACTTCGAGATCGTCACCAAGCGCGGCGGCAAATACTTCTACAGGTACAGGAGTGAGGAACGCCCCGTGGCGGAAGAGCAGTCGGTGATCCGGTACAAGTCTGCGACGGGCATCGCGGAGAAAGCTTTTTCCATTTACCGAACCCAGCACGGCCCCGTCGTCCGCAAGGAAGGAGACAAGTGGGTCGCCGTGAGGCTGATGCAAAAACCGATGGACGCGATCATCCAGTCGTTCACGCGAATGAAGACGACGGATCTCGCATCTTTCCGGAAGACGATGGAGCTCCACACCAACTCATCGAACAACACGACGTTCGCCGATTCCCGGGGGGACGTTGCGTACTTCCACTCCAACTTCATTCCGCGCCGGGACACGTCCTTCGACTGGACGAAACCGGTTCCGGGCTGGGACCCGCGCACGGAGTGGCACGGTGCCCTCTCCATCGATGAAAGCCCGAACGCGATCAACCCATCGAGCGGTTGGCTGTACAACAGCAACAACTGGCCCTGGTCGGCGGCAGGCCCGAGCAGCCCCAAGCGGTCCGATTTTTCGAAATACGTCGAGAAGCAAACCGAGGAATCGCCGCGGGGATATCACGCTCTGCGCATTCTGCCGGGCAAGCACAACTTTACGGTAGAGTCGCTCATCGCCGCGGCGTATGACAGCTACCTGCCTTCGTTCTCGCGAATGCTTCCCGGACTCCTCAAGTCGTACGACGCTCTTCCATCGTCCGATTCGCTCCGCCCGATGCTCGCCGATCAAATCTCGGCGCTGCGCGGATGGGATTATCGCTGGGGCACGAACTCGATCCCGACGTCTCTAGCGGTGTTCTGGGGAGACGACATCGAGGCCCGCGTGTCCGCCGCGGCGAAGGAGGCAGGAATCTCGTCCGAAACTTTTGTCATCGGGCGCGCGACTGATGCGGAGAGATTGCAGTCACTCGCCGCCGCATCGAAGAAACTCGAATCTGACTTCGGAAGCTGGAAGACGCCCTGGGGAATGATCAACCGCTTTCAGCGAATCACCGACGACATCTCGCCGAAATTCGACGACTCGGCACCAAGCATTCCAGTTCCTTTCACATCTTCCAAGTGGGGCTCGCTCGCGTCATTCGGTGCGAAGTCCTACCCAGGTACGAAGAAGTGGTATGGCACGAACGGAAACAGCTTCGTCGCGGCGATCGAGTTCGGCCCGCGCGTCCGCGCGCGCGCCATTACTGCCGGCGGAGAGAGCGGCGATCCGGGATCACCGCACTTCAACGATGAAGCCGCGCGCTATGCGTCAGGAAATCTGCGCGACGTGTACTTCTATCCCGACCAGTTGAAGAGTCACACCGAGAGAGCTTACCACCCCGGACAGTAGCGCTCACAGCTGATTACAGCTTCGCCGCCAGCCGTTCGATCTGGCCGGCGTGCCG
>JALYYD010000017.1 GCA_030946775.1 Gemmatimonadota bacterium | reverse complement strand
GAAGGGAAACCTGCGCATCGATCGCCGCCTTGTTCAGCTTGTCCGCCTTCGTCACCGCTACGATCGTCGGAATTTCGACCTCCGCGAGAAAATCGAGCATCTCCCGATCATCATCGCTCGGCTCGCGCCGGATGTCCAGAAGGAGGACGATTCCGCGCAGCTGCGGGGTCAGCTTCAGGTACGATTCGATCAGCGGCCGCCAGTCCGCCTTCCGCTCCTTGGAGATCTTCGCGTAGCCGTAGCCCGGGAAATCCACCATCACGAAGGTATCGTTGACACGGAAGAAGTTGATCTCGCGTGTGCGGCCCGGAGTCTTGCTCACGCGCGCGAGTTTTCTTCGCCCGACGAGCGTATTGAGGAGCGATGACTTGCCGACGTTGGAGCGGCCGGCGAACGCGACCTCGGGGAGATCCGACTCCGGCCTCCATCCGCCGCGCTGCGCTGTCCCGCCCATGAACTCCAGACTCCGGATCACCAGTGGGTCGGGTCCGGTTTTCTCGCGCATCAGTGCGTCGTCGGTGCGTCGTAGAGCGGCTCGCCCGCCGAAACGGCAGTGTGCGGCCGGAGCGCAAGCGCGAGAACTTCGTCCATCGTTTTCACCGGATGGAATCTGATCCCCTTTTGTACTTCGTCGGGCAGCTCGTCTATCTCACGCGCGTTCTGCCAAGGGATGATGACGTCGTAAACCTTGTTCCTGTGCGCGGCGACGGCCTTCTCCTTCAATCCGCCGATCGGCAGCACCCGTCCGCGCAGCGTAATCTCACCCGTCATCGCGATGTCTCCGCGCACCGGCGCGCCAGTTAGCGCGCTGATGACCGCAGTCGCGATCGCGATTCCAGCCGACGGCCCATCCTTCGGCGTCGCGCCCGCCGGCATATGAATGTGGATGTCGCGGTTGCGATGGAACTCCGCCTCGATCCCAAGCTGCTTCGCTCTCGACCGCGCGTAGCTGAGCGCCGCCTTCGCCGACTCCTTCATCACGTCGCCCAGCGTTCCCGTCAGCTGCACCCGGCCGTGCCCCTTCACCACGCTCACTTCGATCTCCAGCACCTCGCCGCCGACCGATGTGTACGCGAGCCCGGAAGCAACACCGACCTTGTCCTCGAGAGAAGTATCGTCGGGATCGAAGGGCGGGTTGCCGAGCAGCTCTTTGAGATCGGAGACCTTCACGAGGCGATTCGCGATCGGCTCGATCGGGGTCTCCGTCGAGACGGGCAGCTCGGCGCGCTTACGCGCCATCTTCCGAGCCACGCGCGCGATCTTCCGCTCCAGCTCGCGCACGCCCGCCTCGCGCGTGTAGCCGCGCATTATCGCCGGAATCACGTCCGCCTCGAAAGTGACTTCAGTCTTGCCGAGTCCGTTCGCTTCGATCTGCCGCGGCAACAGATATTGCCGCGCTATCGCCAGCTTTTCGTGGTCGAGATATCCGCTGATGCGCAGAATCTCCATCCGGTCGCGCAGCGGCTCCGGTATCCCCGCCAGCGAATTCGCCGTTGTGATGAACAGCACCTGCGAGAGATCGTAATCCACCTCGAGGTAGTTGTCGTTGAACGTCGTGTTCTGCTCGGGATCGAGAACCTCCAGCAGCGCCGCCGCCGGGTCGCCGCGGAAATCCTGTCCCAGCTTGTCCACTTCGTCGAGGAGGATCACCGGATTGATAACTTCCGCCCGCCTCATCGCCTGGATGATCCGCCCCGGCATCGATCCGATGTACGTCCGCCTGTGACCGCGGATCTCCGCCTCGTCGCGCACGCCGCCGAGCGCCATCCGCACGAAGCGGCGTCCAAGCGCGCGGGCGATGGAGCGTCCGAGCGAAGTCTTGCCGACGCCCGGCGGCCCGACGAGACAGAGGATCTGTCCGTCGAGTCTGCCCACCAGCGACATCACGGCGATGAAATCGAGAATGCGGTCCTTCACTTCCTCGAGCCCGTAGTGATCGGCGTCGAGAATCGTGCGCGCGAACGCTACGTCGAGCACCTCGTCGGTTCGCTCCGTCCACGGGATCGCGATGATCCAGTCGAGGAAGTTCCGCGCAACCGTGAACTCAGGTGACATCGGCGGCATCCGGCGCAGCTTCCTCAGCTCGCGCATCGCGCGAGTCTCGACGGGCTCCGGCAGCGCCTTCTTCTTTATCGCCGCTTCCAGCTCGATGAAATCGTCGCTGTCTTCCTCACCCAGCTCGCGATGAATTACGCGCAGCTGCTCCTGGAGATAAAACTCGCGCTGGTTCTGGAACATCGCGCCGCGCACGTCGTCGTCGATCTTGCGTTCCAGCCGCAGCAGCTCGATCTCGCCGTTGAGCAGCTCGGCCAGCATCTCCAGCAATCCCTTGAGCGTGTCCGACTCGAGAAGCTTCTGCCTCAGCTCGAAGCGGATTGCCACGTGCGCCGCGACACCATATGCCTGCCGCTCCTCCGATTCCGTCCCCTGGATAATCGCGACGATCTCGGCGGGTATTCGGCGATGCAAACCGACATACTCCTCGAACGCCGCCATCACTCTACGGGCGAGCGCGGTCGTTTCGGGATCGGGCTTCGCGTCGGGGAAGGGGAGCGGCGCCGTCGCCGCGCGGAGAAAGTCTCCACCCGGCACATAACGGGTGATTTTTGCCCGGGCGACTCCTTCCACGAGGATCTTCGTCGTCCCGGTCGGCATTCGCGTCACTTGCAGAATTCGCGCGACGACACCGGTGCGATGGAGATCGCCGGCCGCAGGCTCCTGCTTCTCTCCGTCCTTCTGGGCGACGAGAAGAATGATCTTGTCTTCCGCCACGGCCGCTTCGATCGCCGCCAGCGACGCCGCACGCCCGACGAGAAGAGGAATTACGACATACGGGAAAATGACGACATCCCGGAGCGGCAGCACCGGGATGCGATCAGACGTTGGGATACTTTCGTTGTCCCGTTCGAAGACTTGCGACATGATTGGAAAACGGAGAGGCGAGCCGGCGCGGAATCAGGTGCCGGCTCAATCAAGCGTCCTCTACGCCTCTTTCTTTCTCCGCATCGGAGAGATCTCGAGCAGCGGCTGCGTGCCGTTCGTGATGCACGACTCCGTCACGCGCACTTCGACGACGTCGTCGCGGCTCGGCAAATCGAACATCACTTCCATCAGCGTCTCTTCGAGAATCGCGCGCAGTCCGCGGGCGCCGGTGCCGCGCTTGAGCGCCTTCGTCGCGATCGCCGTCAGTGCGCCCTCATCGAAGGTGATCTTCACGTCCTCGAGCCCGAACAGCTTCACGTACTGCTTCGTGAGCGCGTTCTTCGGCTCCTTGAGGATGCGCACCAGCGACGGCTCGTCCAGTCCCTCGAGCGCCACGGTCACCGGAAGACGGCCGACGAGCTCGGGAATGAGACCGTAGCGGAGCAGATCGTCCGGCTCGACTTCCGAGAACATCTTGTGCGCCTCGACGGCGTTCTTCTTACCGGTGTTGTTGAACCCGATCTGCCGGCGTCCCGTCCGCGCCTCGATGATCTTCTCGAGTCCGTCGAACGCTCCGCCGCAAATGAAGAGGATGTCCTTCGTATTGAGCTGGATGTACTCCTGCTGCGGATGCTTGCGCCCGCCCTGCGGCGGCACCGAAGCGACCGTGCCTTCGATGATCTTCAGCAGCGCCTGCTGCACGCCCTCGCCGGAGACGTCGCGCGTGATGCTCGGATTCTCCGACTTGCGCGCGATCTTGTCGATCTCGTCGATGTA
>JALYYD010000007.1 GCA_030946775.1 Gemmatimonadota bacterium | reverse complement strand
GTCTCGGAAGCACGATGGAAAAACTCGTTCCCCAATCGCCGCTGTCCACGAGGACAAATCCGTGATGCGACTCCACCGCGCGATGAACGATGGAAAGGCCCAGTCCGCTCCCCTGCTCCTTGGTCGTGACAAACGGCTCAAAAAGCCTGTCGCGGATCTGGCTCGGAATGCCGGACCCGGAATCGGTCACCTTGAGCATTACCGCGCCACGCCCGAAGCTCGCTCGCCCCGGAGGAAGCTGGTGAGGCGCCAGCTCGCCCGCCTCGATCCTCACCTCGGCACCGGGCGGAGAAGCCTGGGCCGCGTTAAGAAGCAGATTGAAGATCGCGCGATGGAGCAAATCATCATCGCCAACGACGACCAGGGGTGACGAAGGAAACAGACATACAATGCGAATACCCGCCGGCTTTCCCGGATTTGCCTCCACAACGGAGACCGCCTGCGCCGCGACCTCACGCAGATCGATCCGCTTCGCGCGCGTGATACCCGTCCGCGCGAAGTCGAGAAACTCTGATAACAACCGCGAGAGGCGATCCGATTCTCGCTCTACAAGCGTGGTCAATGTTTTTGTGTCGGCGGGATTCTGATTCTTCGCCAACAGCTCGGCCGCGCTCCGAATGGACGCCAGCGGATTCTTGATTTCGTGCGCAAGCGACGCGCTCAGCTCGGCGACGGCCTCGAGGCGTTCCGCCCGGGTATGCAACCGATCGATATCCGCCTCGCGCAACCTAAACGCCGCAAGCTCCGCTGCCATCTCTTCGCGTCCGGCCTCCCCCCTCCGCAGTCTTGCGGCGATGAAACCGCAACCAAGCGCGACAGCTCCAAAAACCCCGATCTGGAGGAGAACGGCGGAGCTGTACGCCGACTGCCGCGCGAGGAGCGAGTGCGCCAGATACAGAACGTCGCCAAGAGCGGCGACGAGCAGCACGCCGCCGGACGGAAGCAGCAGCGCGCTCATCGCGATGACGAGGATGTAGAGAGGAGCGAGCGGAGAGGGTCCGTTGAACTCCGTGACGTGAACGACCGCCGTCACCATGAGCAGGTCGAAGACCGCCTGGCCGTAGAAAAAATTCGTCGTCTGCGGGCCGTCGTGCACCCGTGTGTATGCTATCGACGCCGCAGTGAAGATCAGCGAGGCGACGAAAGTCAGAGTCGCGATCAGCGTGGACGTCTGGTCGGCGGCCTGCCACGCGGCCACGGCCGCGATGAATATCGCTGTCGCCAGACTGGCGCGACCGAGATATACAAAACGGAGCACTCGCTCTCTGCCAGCCGAGGCGGGAGCTTCGGTGAAGGCGAGCGAAAGACGAGGCGTTATTCTGTGGGAGGGCGACACTGAGCCGTCAAGTTGACCGTCACCAGCCAGATGCGTCAATCGCCAGTCACCGACATTCGTCGCCGTCTACTATATAGATTTATCCCGCTATGCTACCGATGATGGCCACCCAGGCCTTGGCGCAAACAGCCGTTCCCCTAACTGGCACAGGCAGGCTTCTGACTGTCGCGATACTGGTCGCGGTTAACGCGCTTTTCGTTGCGGCGGAATTCTCTCTCGTCGCGTCTCGTCGGACGAAAGTGGACGAGCTCGCTGCAGGCGGTGCCCGCTCCGCGAAAAACGTCCAAGCGATTTTGAACCATATGGATCGTTACCTCGCCGCGACTCAGCTCGGGATAACGATTGCCTCGTTGGCAATCGGGTGGATCGGTGTACCTGCTCTCGCCTCGCTGTTCGATGCCGCAGTCGGATCGGTCGGATGGAAGGCTCCGAACATTCTTACCTACAGCACCGCGGCGCTTACGATCGCCTTCGCGGTTCTCACATTTGTTCACGTCGTGCTGGGCGAGCTCGTTCCCAAGTCGTTCGCGCTCGCGGCTCCCGAAAGAACGAGCTCCGTCATCGCCGCGCCGCTGCTGTTGTTTTCGAGCGTGATGCGCCCGTTCGTCTGGCTGTTCAAGGCGGCGGCGGCCGGCGTGCTGAAGAGCATCGGCGTCGAGCCGACGAGGCGCGTCGAGGGCTATTCACCGGAAGAGTTCCGCCTCCTCGTAATGCAGGCGCAGGCGCGCGGCACGCTCGACGAGTCGGACAGCGCGATGCTTGCCGGCGTACTCGATTTCCACGCCAAGAAGGCACGCGACGTGATGCGGCCGCGAACTGAAATCGTCGCGCTCGAGATCGACGCCACGGAAGCGGAGGTTTGGGCGCTCCTGCGCGAGGAGCGTTACTCACGTTATCCGGTGTACGAGGAGACTCTCGATGATGTCATCGGGGTGTTCCTCGCCAAGGATCTCTGGCTGCACGCCGGAGACACGCCGTTTTCACTGCGCGATTTCGTCCGGCAGCCGCTCTACGTGCCCGATTCCCGTCCCGCGGAAAGAGTGCTCGACGATTTGAGGAAGACGCGCGCGCATATGGCGGTCGTCCTCGACGAATACGGAGGCACCGCCGGCATTCTGACGATGGAAGATCTCATCGAAGAAGTGGTCGGCGACATTGCCGACGAGTACGATTTCGCCTCGCGAACTTCAGTCGAGACGAACGGCGTTTTGGAGCTCGCCGGGTCACTCTCTCTCATCGACGTTCGCTCCGACCATCGCGTTCAGATTCCTGAAGGCGACTGGACGACACTTGGCGGTTACGCTTTCGCAAAGCTTGGGCGGCTGCCGAAGATGGGAGACAGAATTCCGATTCCGGGCGGCGAGATGGAGGTAGTCGCGATGGACGGCCGCCGCATCGCGGCGCTCAGAATTCATCGCGCCGCACCCTCGCAGCGAGCGACCGCCGCTGTCTGAGCCGGCGTCGCCGGTTGCGGAGCGGCACGACCCGTACGCCGCGCTCCGGCATCGCGATTACCGACTCTACTTTCTCGGTCGGCTGCTGCTTGTCATCGGCGCACAATCGCAAAGTGTCGCGGTGGGTTGGGAGGTTTACGAGCGCACCCGCTCGTCGTTCGCGCTTGGGCTGATTGGACTGGTGCTTGGGCTTCCCGTCATCGCGTTGGCGCTTCCGGGCGGACATCTCGCCGACAACCACGACCGCCGCCTGCTCGTCACCATCTCCGGTCTCGTGATGGCGTTGTCAGCGCTCTCCCTGGCGGCGATCTCTCATTGGCGCGGGCCGGTGCCCCTCATTTTTGTCGCGCTCTTCATCGACGGAGTCGCCGCTGCATTCAACTATCCGGCGAGAATCTCGCTGCTGCCGCAGATCGTTCCGCGGGAGCATTTCGCAAGTGCGGTGACCTGGAGCAGCACCGCTTTCCTCGTTTCGGCGGCAATCGGCCCGGTGGTGGGTGGATTGATCATCGCCAGGACCCACGGAGCGTCACCGGTATATCTCCTCGATTTCGCGCTCGTTCTCGTTTTCATCGCGCTCATCCTTGGCATCCGTGGCAGGAGAAAGCTCGGGACCGCTGAAAAGATGACGCTGGCTTCCCTCGCAGCAGGATTCCATTTCGTGCGCGACACTGAAGTGATCCTTGCGGCCATCACCCTCGATCTGTTCGCGGTGCTGCTTGGTGGCGCGACCGCTCTTCTGCCGATTTTCGCGAAGGACATTTTGCGCGTCGGCCCGGACGGACTGGGGTGGCTGCGGGCCGCACCGTCTGTTGGAGCGCTCATTTCGGCGGTCGTCATCGCCCACCTGCCCCCGATGCGCGGAGCCGGACGAAAGTTGTTCCTTGCGGTCGTCGGGTTCGGGCTGGCCACCATTGTTTTTGGCCTCTCGAAATCATTCGCGCTCTCGATCGCGATGCTGTTCACTCTCGGCGCCCTCGATGCAATCAGCATGGTCATCAGATCCACGCTCGTGCAGGTCAGAACCCCCGATATCATGCGTGGAAGGGTCTCGGCGGTGAATGGAATGTTCGTGGACACCTCCAACGAGCTGGGCGCGTTCGAATCGGGTGCCGTTGCGTCGCTGGTAGGACCGGTCGCTTCGGTTGTCGCAGGCGGTATCGGAACGCTGCTGTCGGTCGTCTTCATCATGCGGAAGTGGCCGGCCTTGCTGCGACTCGATTCACTACAGTCGGATGAGGACGCGATTTCAGAGGGAAAAGAGCCGTAACCCGCTGGGAAATATGTTATTGCGGAATCTCGCCCCGACCGTTTTCTTTGTGCCTGCGCCTTCTATAG
>JALYYD010000109.1 GCA_030946775.1 Gemmatimonadota bacterium | reverse complement strand
CGAGTCCCGAAGCCGCTCAACGAGCCGGTAAAGAGCTACGCTCCCGGTTCCTCCGAGCGCGCCTCGCTCAAGGAACGCCTCGCTTCGATGGCGAACGAGCGGGTGGACATTCCGATTATCATCGGCGGAAAGGAAATCCGCACCGGCGAGCTGGCGCAGTCGGTGATGCCGCACAACCATCGTCACGTGCTTGGCGATTGGCACAGGGCGAACGCGTCGCACGTCGACCAGGCAACAAAGGCGGCCGCGGCTGCTGCGAAGGACTGGGCGAACTGGGCGTGGGAAGACCGCGCTGCGATTTTCCTCAAGGCGGCCGAGCTGCTCACGACGACCTGGCGAGCGACGATCAATGCTTCGACGATGCTCGGCCAGTCGAAGACTGTGTATCAAGCGGAAATCGACTCCGCGTGCGAGCTGATCGATTTCTGGAGATTCAATCCCGCTTATGCGCAGGAGCTCTACGACGAGCAGCCGATCAGCGACCGGACGATGTGGAACCAACTCGACTATCGTCCGCTCGAGGGATTCGTCTATGCGGTGACGCCGTTCAACTTCACGTCCATCGCGGGAAATCTTCCCACCGCGCCGGCGCTGATGGGGAACACCGTCATCTGGAAGCCCGCGTCGAGCGCGATGCTGTCGGCGTATTACCTGATGAAGCTCCTCGAAGAAGCGGGGCTTCCGCCCGGTGTGATCAACTTCGTACCCGGCGACGCGGCGATGATCTCCGACGCGCTCCTCTCGCATCGCGATCTCGCGGGCGTGCATTTCACCGGGAGTACCGGTGTTTTCAATTCGATGTGGAAGACGATCGGCGCGTCGATGTCGAACTATCGTTCGTATCCGCGCATCGTCGGTGAGACGGGCGGCAAGGATTTTATCGTCGCGCACCCGTCGGCTGATCCGGTCGCGCTCTCCGTCGCCATCGCGCGCGGTGGGTTCGAGTATCAGGGACAGAAGTGCTCGGCGGCGAGCCGTGTCTACGTGCCGAAGTCGCTGTGGCCGGAAGTTCGCGACCGCACCGTCGCGATAATGAAGGACATCAAGATGGGAGACGTCACCGATTTCAGAAACTTTATGGGCGCGGTGATCGACAAGAAGGCGTTCGGAAAGATCGGAGAGTATCTCGACCACGGCCGCACGAAAGGAAAGGTTCTCTCCGGCGGTGTCGCCCGCGGAGACGACGGCTATTTCATCGAGCCAACGCTGGTCGAGACCGAGGATCCATCGTTCAAGCTTCTATGCGAGGAGATCTTCGGCCCCGTTGTGACAGCGCACGTTTATCCCGACAACAAGTTCGAGGAGACGCTCGCCCTCGTTGACCGCACATCGCCGTACGCGCTGACGGGCGCGATCTTCTCGCGTGACCGCAGTGCAGTTCGGAAAGCGATGCTCGACCTGCGCAACGCGGCAGGAAATTTCTACGTCAACGACAAGCCGACCGGAGCGGTGGTGGGACAGCAGCCGTTCGGTGGAGCGAGAGCGTCGGGGACGAACGACAAGGCGGGATCGAAGTTGAATCTCGTGCGCTGGATAAGCGCACGCTCCATCAAGGAGACCTTCTCCCCGCCGCTCGACTACCGCTATCCGTTCATGGCGGAAGAGTAGGCGGCGATCCCGATTCGGACTACTGCTTCTGAATCGGGATCGTGCGCGCGTTGTCGGTAGTCAGCTGCCTCAGAGCGGCAATCACGTCGCCGATTCGTTCCGCGCCAACGGTGCCTCTCGCTCCGGAGATCGTTCTGGTGATGCGCAGCTCACTGCCGACTTGCGCGAACGAAATAGAGAAATCGCCGAGCAAGCCGGAATAAGAGCTGTTCTTCGGAAGCAGCGCGTGCCACCCGTCGGGAAGTGCGATGACTGCAATCGAACTGCGAGGGCTCGCCGGCGCGATCCTGGACAAATCGATGGGCATCGTGCGCGGCGGTGCCTTCTCCAGATCGGCGATCATTCGTGCCGGCACAACATAGGGGCGAATGGGGTTCGCCAGGAGCTCAAGCGAAGACACCTCCGTAGCCGCTCTTGCGTTCCTCACTCTGACCCGGACGATGACGCCGCCCGCAGTATCGGGTGGCGTAGTGACACTGAGGCTATCCCCGTCAGCGCCTTCGAACAGCGATCCTGCAATGGATCGAATGAATCCGGCGCGCATCATCGAGTCTGCCGCCTTGCCGGCCGCCATCTTCAGGAAGACGGAATTGGCGCCACTGATTCTCTGCTCAATGGTTCCGTTGAAATATCCGTCGGCAGTCAGCGTGCCGGCGATTCTAATGTCGTCGCGACGAAAGGCTGCCGCCGGCGTCAATGTCTCCCCCGGGAGATGGATTTCCTTCCCCGTTCCATCGCGGAGGAGCAGCCCGAACTTTCCGTTTTCCAAAGGCGGGAGCTCGCCGAACGAAACGTCTGAGACCGTCAGGTCCGAGTAACGAAATCCGTTTTCAGTTTCCACCGCGGCGATCATGTGATTGAACGCGGCGAGCGTGGGGGTTGCCTCGTTTACTTTCGCCGTCGCATTGAGCAGCACGGGAAATCCGGTTACCCCGATGCTCTTCAGCGCGGCGAGGAAGAGCATCGTCTTGTCCTTGCAGTCGCCAAACCCGGTGCGTGCGACCGTCTCGGCATCCCGCGGAACATACCCGCCCTGCGCGAGGGTAATGGCAACGTAGCGAACGTCCGTCGACACCCACTTGTGAATGGCGGCGATGGAATCCCGGAGCGACTTCGCCCCGGATGTTATGGATTTGATCTTGTCCGCCGCGGTTGGCCCGAGTGTGTAGCGCCCGGCTACGATTGGCGCGTACCAATCCCCGATCGCGCGCCACCCGCGCGGCGGCGAAACGGACACCGTCATCGCCTTGAGCCCGGTGTCCGGCGCGAACAGCTCCGGTTTGAGCAACGGCACCGCGTCGGTAGCCCACGTGTAGAGCGTTCTGCCGCCAATCGTCTGCTGCGTGCGCTTGAAATTCAAATTCTTCTCCTCGATCCTCGGCACAAACCCGACCGGCACGTCCACCACCAATCTTGACCGGCGAACCGGTGTTCCTGGCGTCACGCGCCAGGAGTGAAAGAAATCGCCGGGCATCGGCGGCTTCATCTCCTCAGTGGTGATGCTGAAATCGAGCACTGTTCCCGAATCGAGTCCGGTGAGCGACATCCGCCGCACCTTCGTCGATGTGTATGTTGGAACTCCCATCGCTGCGGGTATGTCGGACTCCTGGACCTGCTCGGGCGCGGCGCTAATGACTCCACCGTTCGGACCCACCACACGCATCCAGTTCACGGTGAGCTTCTGGTGCTCGGGATTGTAGGAGAGCGCCTGTTCACGATAAGGGTATGCGCCCTGCGGCTTGAGGATTTGAATGACTTGCCTGATGGCGCGCACCCATCTGCCGTCGGGTTCGATCCGATACACGCCTTCGTCGAGAAGCCAGACGAAGTCGTTCTTCGGATAATCCGCCGGATTTACCGCCAGAGCGTAGATCGAATCGTGCACGACCGAATCCGGACGAGCTGCGTGAATCGCACCATTCGGAAGAAATGCGACGACAGCCAGCAACTGGAGTGGATTCATCTCGTCATACCGGAACGGGTTGAGCGCAGAAGGGACAGCATCACCGCCCTAGGCTCCAACGCTATCAACCGTTCCGCGAGTTCGCCAGACTAAAAGCGGCCTTCGACGTATAGGTTCGCTCTGATCTTCTTCTCTGGATAAATCCCCTTCGCGACGTCGAAGCGGATCAGTCCGTCCATAAACGAGACCCCCGCTCCGACTCCGCTGAGCGGGCGGCCGGGATTTGAAAACTGTTTCCGAGATCCGGCCCAGCCGAGATCGCCGAAGATCACCTTGCGAATCCCGGGCGATGTGGTGCCAAGCTCGAGACTGCCGAGCCAGAACGCATCGCCGACTTCCGCACCCGCGCGCTGGCCGCGAACCGTCCGCACTCCTCCGACGAACCACTGCTTCTGAATCGGCAGCGCCCCACCCGACGTTCCGGCGCCAAAAGTCAGCGCTCCGTCCATCAATCGACCCAATCCGTGCGACGCGGTTACCTGCAGCGATCCGCGCGAGTAGTCGAAACCTCCGACAGCTCCCTCCAGCTTGAAATCGCTCACGAATCTCAAGGCGTGCGGATCGAGTCCGTAAGTGCTGTGATGCTCCGTGGCGAGCCCGACGACATTTCCGTTCACGGCATCGATGTTCGTCAACTTTCCATTCACGCCGCCGGGGTGAGCGAAGGAAAATTCAGTATTCACTTTTGCGTCGAACTCCTGTTCCGCGAATAACCGCCAGTCGCCGAGGAATGCATTGTCGGTTCGCATCGTCAGCTCGGCACCGGCGGTCCGGTAGTAGAAGCCCTCGTCGCGGCCGAAGAAGAGCGACGAGAATGATCCGCGAAACCCTAGTGGGTCGGCCCAATCGTTGGCCGCGGCGAGACGGCGATAGACCCCGACACCAACGGTCGCGCGTCCGTCGCTTCGGTCGAGCGAGAGCTCTCCATTCGGGGACCAATCCGCCATTCCGATCCGGAAGAGCGCGTGCGCCGCGTAGCCGTTGCCGAGCACCTGGTCGGCGGCAATTCCCGTGGAGAGACCCTCGATGCGATTGTATCGCGTCAGTGCCAGGCCATATCGAATTGTCGGCGGCTGCGGACCGAATCCAGCTTGTGCGCCGAGCGTGAGCGCCTGACGAATGAGCTGGTCGCGATCGGCGTTGCCGAACATCTCGTCGCCGGAATCGTAAATGGATCCCGGCAGCTCGGCGGAGCGCGCGAGTGCGGCGGTGTCGCAGGGAACGCGGACGATGACATTCATCACCGCCGCTTCGTGCCGCTCGACCCGCACGCGCTCGGTGCCCGTCTTGCATTCGTTGCGGCGTTTTTCCCGGCGGGCGGCGCGCGAAACCGAATCCGTTGCCGTATCGCCCACCGCGATCGAATATGCCGGGAACGGATCCGTTCCATTCACGCTCGCGTACTTGTAGCTCTGCTCCATCTTGAACGGGACGTGCATGAAGCTTACCTGCGCTTCTCCCTCGAGACTCTGCACCCGCGGCAGCCAGAAGCGCCCTTCGTGCAGCCCGTACTCGACTGTGATCGCCTTGATCTGTGCCGTCACTGGGGAGACGAGCCCCTTTACCCAGCGCGGAACGTTGTCATTCTTTTTTGCCGTATCCGCTTCTTCATTGGCGATCGCGTAGATATCGAGCGGAACCGCCAGCCGGTACACCGCGCGCACTAGCTGCCCGGATGAGTCGTCGAACCAGAGAGAGCCTACGGCTGTATTCCACCTCGGCGTACGCGGGCGAACAAGCAGCTCGCGTAGCTCGATCTTCGCGCCGCCGGGAAGATTGAAGGTGACAGAATCTCCCGTCGCGTACGTGTAATAAGCTTCGGAGCCCTTGGCGAGAGGATGGACCATGTCCTCGTCGCTCACGTCGGACTTTGCCAGCCCCGAGCCGATCCACAAAGTCTCGCGCCCGGGAAAGTACGGCACCTGCTCGAGGCCGCCGAAGTCAATCTCGGCGTCACCCGAGCCCCCATCGAGCATGGGCGACGCGCTGCGCTGCCCTTTCACTTCCACCAGCGCTCCTTGCGACCTGCTCCACAACACGTGGGACGCGCGCTCGTTCCGGAATAGAAGGTGGTCGCGCCCGAACTTGCTGAGCCCCATCCCGACGCTCACGCGCTCGTACGCGCTTGCGTCGTAGCCGACGAGTGTCGAGTCCTGTCGCAGCCGCGCTGCCCGCGCCTTATTCAGCAGCTGTCCCGCTCTGACATCGCGAAACGCCGACGCGAGCAGCGCGGGCGTGACGGGAATGATCTTCGCCTCTCTCCGCTTGCGACGGGTAGAGTCGCGATCCGCTCTGTGCTTGCGCAGTGAATCGCGCACGGCTTCCCGCCGTGCGTCGCGCTGCTCGACCGCAACGCTGTCGGGCTTCTTGTTGTTACCGACGCCAACCGTGATGCTTGTTTGGGCAAAGAGCGCGAGCGCGGCGAGAGCGATCATATGGTTGCCGTTACCGGCGTGGCAGTGTGAATGATGCGCCTAGCTGCCAGAGCACGAAATCGGTGCGGCTGCGGCGCGGCGTGAATGAGATGGTGCCGTCGGGATTATCTATGATGTCCCCTTCCTTCAGATACGCCGCCTCGGCACCACTGTAATACCGCGCGCCGATGTTCAGCATCCCGCTGGTGAACTTTCGTCCGAAGGGAATGTTGACTCCGGCTCCGTAGATCCACGCGTGCGAGCCATCGTGCTGGTTGCGCGTCGAGAGATTGCCGGAAGTGTTGTCCGTCCCCTTGAGCGTCGATTCGGTGGAAAAATCCGTGTACGCGAGCGAGCCGTTCACATAAGGACGGAACGGACCGTCGGGGATCTGGAGCTGTCCGCCGAGTCCGAGCCAGCCAATCATGTTAGTCGTTTCGACCTTGAAGCTCACCCGGCCCGTGATTGGATTGAGCGGAATCTGCTTAGTCTCGCTCCCATACTCGGAGA
>JALYYD010000108.1 GCA_030946775.1 Gemmatimonadota bacterium | reverse complement strand
ACACCACTTCTCCGTCTACTTCCCAGAAGAATATTCCACCGTCCGGGTTCGAAACGTGCCTGTCGATGCCAACTTGCAGCTGCGGTTCGGAACGTAACGGCAGCTTCGATTCGGAGATGAACAGCTTCATCCACTGGAGCGAGCATTGGCGGTCACTCTCGCGAAAAGCGCGCATCTCGCCGCGCGGCGATCTTGCCCGCGTGACGGCTCCGCAGCGGTAGATTCGCTCGTTCGCGCGAACTTTTCTCCGCTGCGTCGTGAGCGATTCCCACTTGGCGACAAATCGTTCCGTCGGGCGGATCGGCCCAATCGCTCCCGGCAGCTCGGGAAATACTCGGCGGACATCCTCGGCTAGGAGAGCGATAGCTTCATTATCGGCGGAATCGGCGACGGACACGCCGAACGGCGGCGTGCGGACGACAGCGGCGGTCACGGTGCCATCACGGCGAACGACTCCGAAGTACGGGGGTTCGTCGCCGAAACTCGCGCCGCGGATCAGATCGTCGGTGATCCCAAGCAGCAAATTGTTCTCCGCTTCGCGCGCGACGAGAAACTCTTCGGCGGCGCGCGAGAATTCCCGGGCCGAGGAAAATCCTTCTACCGTCAACTGCGATGTCACGTCGGGTCCGAGCTCAGCTCACCATCCATTGCGCTCGCGCAGCCTTGTGATGTGAGCGATGTGATGGCGGCCGTGCCACGCGTATAGTGAGAGCAGCCGTTCGATGGTGATCGATCGTCCGTGCTCAGGGTGAACGAAAGAGCGTTGAAGCTGAGCCGGCGTGAGCGAGCGAAGCAGGTTCACCCAACGGGCGTGCAGAGCTTCGAGCAGCGTGAGCGAGACTTCAGGCGAAGTGTTTGACACGTCGGGGAGCTCTGCCCATTTCGCTTCGTCGTACGGCTTGATGATGGGATTATCCTCGGTGAGCGCAAGCTTGCAGCGCGTGTACGCCTGCATATGGCTCTCGGGCAGATGATGCACCACCTGCGTCACAGTCCAGCCGCCGTCCCGGTATGGAGTCGCCATCTGCTTCGCGTCGAGACCGGCGATCGCCCTTCGGAGACTATCCGGCGTCGCTTCTATCTCGTCGATGAAACGCGCGTGATCCTGCTCCGAGATCGGAGAATCGAAGTCGAGTGGCCCTACCGGGAAACGCAGATCTTCCAATCCGCCGCCGCTCATGTCAGGCGCAGCCTTCCACCCAGCGAACGGGATCCCAGAAACCGGCGCGGAAGGTCGTGACCTTTTTCCCGTCGGTCTCGAACACGACTCCCTTCGCCGTCGCGCTGTCAGTTCCCGATTTGATCTCGAGGTAGTGGCCGCTGATGTACTTGTGCGGCTCGACGATCACACCCGATCCGTACATCTGCATCACCTTTGCTTCCGTGTCTCCAACGCGAATGCCCTTGTCGGTGGCGACGGAATCGTTCTCGATGTCGATGCGCGCGACTCTTCCATTCACCTGAGTGATGGAGACGCCCGCGGGCATCTTGAACGGATCGGTCGCGGACACGATGTCGCATTCCCGCTTGAGCTTCGTCGTATCGCCGAGCTGCCCGATTGCCGCCTGCAGCTCGCCGAGCGTCATTCCGATTCTTACCGCGCCGAAGGAGCTGTCGGTGAGTGAAGGCAGTGACGCCGCCAGTGGTGTCTCGACATCAACCTGTTCGGTGTGTGCCTTTTTCCCGTACCAGATCGAAACGGGAACGACGACAAGCAGGCCGGCGATGAGGAGATACGCGAATACCTTGTTGGTGCGATGCTGCTCAGTCGTCACGGCCCGACCTGGTGGAATTTGGCTTCGTAGCGTTCAATGGATTCCAGAATCACCTGCATCGCGCTCTCACTCTTTTCCCACCCGACCATCTCGACTCTGCGCCCCTCGAGATCCTTGTAGATGTGGAAGAAGTGCTCGATCTCCTTCAGCGAATGCTGCGGAATGTCGGCGATGTCGAAGTACTCCTCGTAGTGCGGATCGTGACAGGGGACGGCGAGAATCTTGTCGTCCGGCTCACCGCGGTCGCGCATCTTGAGCACGCCGAGTGGCCGGCAGTCGATCTGGCACCCGGGAAAGGTCGGCTCGTTGACGAGAACGAGAATGTCGAGCGGATCGTTGTCCTCGTGCAGCGTGCGCGGGATCAGTCCGTAGTCGCCGGGATAGTGCACCGCAGAGTAAAGCACGCGGTCGAGGCGAATGAGTCCGGACACTTTGTCGAGCTCATACTTGTTCTTGCTCCCCTTCGGGATCTCGATCACGGCGGTCACCGTATCCGGGGGATGCGCGCCGGCGGGAAGATCGTGCCACACGTTGATCACGCGGTCACCCTCTCCATCGTGCCCTTGTACGACATCGGCGGCTCATCCACCTCGAAGTTTCTTGAAGCGAGCGATTCTACTTTTTGCATTTGCTCCGTCGTTAGATCCGGTTTGTCGGACGCTTCGGCAAACTCGGCGAGCTGCCCGTCGTCGTAAATGTTCGGGAGCGTCGTCACCACCGCCGGCTCGGCGAGAATCCATTTCAGCGACGCCTGGCCGAGCGTCATTTCGGTAGTGAGAAAATCGAGCGTGCGCACCTTCTTGATTCCGTTCACGAGCCACGACCGCGGGCGATGCCGCCGGTGGTCGTTCTCCGCGAATACGGTGTCTTCTGTGTAATTGCCCTCGAGCATCCCCGACGCGTGCGTCACGCGGACGTTAAAGCAACAATCGGGCGCGTGCTCGCGGGCCGCTGCGATCATCGGCGTTCCGGGATGCTGCTCGAGGATGTTCCAGATCATCTGCACGGTGCCGATGTCCGGCTCACGCTCGCACAGCTCAACCGTCTCGTAGAGCCATCCGATCGCGGGGCCGAACGCGGCGCCCCAGACCTTGATGATTCCCTCGTCCTTCAACTCGCGCAGCGCCTTCCAGATGGAGGCGTCGCGCACGTGCTCCATCTTGATGTTGTGCAGCTGAAGGACGTCTATGTAATCGGTCTCCAGGCGCGAGAGACTCTTATCGACGGCGAATCTCAGATAGTCGCGGTCGAATTTCTGCGGCAGCTCGTTCTGTCCGCGACGCGCCGTCTGCGCCGCTTCGTTGTAGATGTCGTAGCCGACCTTCGTGCCGTACACGATGTCCTTTCGCCTGCCGCGAAAGGCCTCGGCGAGCTGACGCTCGCTGCGGCCGTTGCCATAGCTGTCGGCGGCGTCGAAGAAATTGATGCCATAGCGGGAGTGCGCGGACCGCAGCATCTCCACCGCCTGCTCGTCGGTTTTTTCACCCCACCAGCCGGTCGAGATCGTCCAGGTTCCGAACCCGACCTCGCTCACCGACACGTCCGTTCCGGGGAATTTCCGGTACCGCATTCTTTACTCTCCTTCCAAGGGATTGAAGTTAATCCGATGGAAGGTTTTGCGGGGCTTCTCGCCGGCTATTTCAACCCTTTTATCCAGCCGGCGATCGTGGGCGCGACATCGGGCGCAATGGGTGTGCGCGGGTCCATATATGACGGCAGCTGCGTGGCGAGTATCGGAGTGGTCGCCGGCTTGAGAACGTGATTCGCCGTCGGCAGAATGACGAACTTCGCCGCCGGCTGAGCGGCTGCGAGTGGCCGCGCGTCGTCGTCGAGGCTCACCTGCCCGTCGTTCGCGCCCTGGACGATGAGGAGCGGCAGCTTGGATTTCGCGATCTCGTCAGTGGGGACATAACCCTGCATCCCCTGCACGAAGAGTCGGTTCTCCGGCTGGAAGAGTGACATCAGGGCGGGCGGCAGTGTGGCTGTCGGCGTTTCGTTTCTCATATATGCCGCCATCGCGGAGTCGTATGTGACGAGGGTGGCGGGATCTAGCTGACGCGAGAGCTGATCGTGGAGGATGGAGAGAAATCTCCGGCCCGCGCCGGACGCCATCACGACTCCGGACACCGGCGCGCCGCGATTCGCCGCGAGGAGCACCAGTCCCGCGCCTTCGCTGTGGCCGAGTAGAACGACGCGGGAGAATCTCGCGTCGGAGGCGAGCTGTTTCGCGCCGGCGGTGACGTCGCCGACGAAGTCATCAAACGACGTTTTCGCGATGTTGATTCGCTGCTGGTTCTCGCCGAGGCTCCGCTTGTCGTAGCGCACCGACGCGATCCCCTGCTCGGCGAGGCGCCACGCCAGCTGCGCGTACATGTTGGGGTGCGGAAGCGGGCCAGTGTAGCCGGGGGCGATCGAATTTCCGTTGCGATCAGTTGGGCCGGAGCCGGCCACGATGAGCACGACCGGAACCTTTCCCGACGAGGCAGCCGGCATCGCCAGCGTTCCGGGGAGCGAGAGCATTCCGCTGGTGATCGTGTAGCTGGATTCGCGCACGGTCGCAGGCGCGATGGTGTCTACCATCGTCGGCGCGGGAAGCTGCGCGATCGAGCTGGAAGGCGCGGCGAAGATGGCGGCTATCGCGATAACGATTGATTTGCGAGCGAGGAGAGTGGAGATCATTGGCTGGATAATCCGCAAGATGTTCAGACTTAGGATGAGTGGCCGGCGCCTTTTCCTTCGCGCCTCCATTCGACATATGAATAGACGACCAACGACAGCGCGGCGGCACCGATGACGAAGGCCGGGGCTAACATGATCGGACCGGACCGCGCGCCGATCAGTCCGATGATCGCGAGAATGAATCCGGCCATCACGAACACGTAACCCGCCAGCCGGTGGGTCCTCTCCCAGACGCGGTCGCTGGAGAGAGTCCACGGCGTTCTCACCCCAATGAACCAATTGGGGCGAGCCTGTGGCATCACGTTTCCAAGCACCATCAGGAGCAGACCGACGCCAACTGGCGCGATTCGGCCCATTGCAACGGGATATCCGAGCCCGACAGCGAGCATTGCGATGTGGAGGATGAGCAGCAGCAGCATCGTGGAAATGAAGATGGCATCGAAGGCGCCAACGAATTTCTGATAGTTCTCGCGCCGAGGGTCGATCGCCGGCAACGCGCGCATCATTATGGCGGTCAGCAGGAGGATTGCCGGGATGATGAACGCGCCGAAGAGCCTCGGCGAGCTTCCGTTCACTTGACCGTTGCCACCCCAATGGGTCGGCATCGACTCCGGCAGCCGCGAGAAGACCGCCAGCGACGCCGCCGTGGCGACCGCGACGATGACAAATGGGATCCATTTACG
>JALYYD010000316.1 GCA_030946775.1 Gemmatimonadota bacterium | reverse complement strand
TCCGCGTCCATCGGCTCCGGCGGGCAGGCCGGCTGAGCATCCTTCATCAGCTCGTGATACCAGTGGTCGCGGCCGGGCGTCATCTCAGCGCCGTCGGCGACTGCGTCGGCGATTTTCTTTCCCGTGCGGCCGCAAAGCGCGCGCTTGACGACGATCACGTTCTCGATCGAATCGGTTCCTTCCAGCGCTGCATCGGAGTTTTTCTTGAGCGGCACCATCGCGCCGCGGCGGTATCCGCCATCGGACGTGATCAGCAGCTTGCACTTCGAATCGTTGATCCGGTCGCGCAGCGACTCGGGCGAAAACCCGCCGAAGACCACGGAGTGAATGGCGCCGATCCTCGTGCACGCGAGCATCGCCACCGCCGCCTCTGGAATGAGGGGCATGTAGATGGCGACGCGGTCGCCTTTGGTGACGCCGAGCTTCTTCATCACGTTGGCGAACTTCATCACCTCGGCGTGGAGCTCGGCGTATGTCAGCGCTCGTTCGTCGCCCGGCTCACCCTCCCAGATCAGCGCTTTCTTGTGCGCGCGCGGGCCGTCGATGTGGCGGTCGAGACAGTTCGCTGAGACGTTGAGCTTGCCGCCGACGAACCACTTCGCGTGCGGAGGCGTCCATTCGAGAATCGTCTTCCAGGGCGTCATCCAGTCGAGAGCGCGCGCCTGATCGGCCCAAAAGTGCTCGGGGTCCGCGGCGGCCTTTTCGTAGATGTCCTTCGAGGAAACGTGCGCAGCGTGGCTGAACGCGGGTTCCGGCTCGAATTTGCGGGTCTCGGAGAGGAGAACGTCGATGTCTTCGGTCATTCCTTAGGATATATCGTTTTGCGGGGGACTCGCCAGAGTGCGAACTTGTGACGATGCGCGAATCTGAAAACAGCACGCCGGTCGTCGAGGCGCAACAGCTCTTCCGGTCGTTCGGCCGGAAGGAAGCTCTCTCGGGCGTGACTTTTACCGTACGCTCCGGCGAGTGCCTTGCGCTCTTCGGTCCGAATGGCGCCGGGAAAACTACACTCCTGCGCACGCTCGCCGGGCTGCTTCGTCCGACGAAAGGCGCGGCCCGCATCGAAGGACACCCGCTTCCGGGCGGCCCGGAAGTGCGGTCGCGCATCGGCATAGTTTCGCATCACTCGCTCCTTTACGACGCGCTGACTGCGCTTGAGAATGTCGTCTTCGCAGCGCGTCTCTATTCGGTTCCCGATCCCGATGCGGCCGCTCGCGCGGCGCTCGACCGGATGGGAATGTCATCGAAGATGAACGCGCCGGTCCGCTCTCTCAGCCGGGGTATGCAGCAGCGCGTCTCAATTGCGAGGGCGATGGTTCACTCACCTTCCGTTGTGCTTGCCGATGAGCCGTACTCCGGACTCGACGACGATGGCGCCCGTTCTCTCACCGCGCTGCTCGGCGAGCTCCGCGCTGCCGGCGCAGCGATGATAATCGTCACCCACAACATCGCCGAAGGGCTCTCGCTCGCCACGCACGCTTCGGTGATGAGCGCCGGAAAAATGGTGGCTCTTCTCGCGCGGGACTCTATCGACGACGCGAGCTTCCCGGTGCACTATCGAACGCTCGTCGGTAACACCCGATGATGCGCGACGCCTGGCTCATAGCGAAGAAGGACCTGACGATCGAGTTCCGCACCAGAAGCGGATTGTTCTCCGCGCTCGTGTTCGCGCTGCTCGGTCTCGTCATCTTCTACTACGCCTGGGACCCGACAGCGGTCGCGTCGGTCGATCTCGCTCCGGGTGTCTTGTGGGTCGTGTTCACATTCTCGGGCCTGCTCGGTCTCAATCGCTCGTTCGCGATCGAGCAGTCCGAGCACGCGATAGACGGACTGCTCGCGTCTCCGGCGAGCCGGAGCGGAATCTTCCTCGGCAAGGCGTTCGCGAATCTTGTCTTTGTGGCCGCGGTGCAGATCGTTGCCGTGCCGGCGCTCGTGCTCTTCTACAATTTTCCCATTGGCGGAGTGCTGCTCCCGCTGCTCGGCATTCTCTTTCTCGCCGCGGTCGGACTGTGCGCCGTCGGCACATTGTTCAGCTCGATGGCGGTGAACACGAAGTTGGCCGAGCTTCTCCTCCCGATGCTCGCGCTCCCATTTTTTGTCCCGATCGTCATCGGCGCGTCGCAGTCGACCGCGAAGCTTCTCAGCGGGCGCCCGGCAATCGAAGCATTGCCCTGGTTGAAACTCCTGCTCGCGTTCGACCTCGTCTTCGTGCTCGGCTGTACGCTCGCCTACCCATTCACCATCGAAGAATGAACAACTCGAAATCGGCCCTTCGCGGGGTGTTCGCCGCGGCCGTTCTGTCGTCGTCGCTTCTCATTGGCAGCTGCGCCGTCAACAGCGCTCCGTCAGTGATCGCGCCGCCGACGGGGACGGAGATAGTCTGGGACACTTATGGCATCCCGCACATCTACGCGCAGAATCGAACTGGATTGGCGTACGCGTTCGGATGGGCGCAGATGCGAAATCACGGCGATCTCCTGCTCCGCCTCATTCTTCAGGGGCGCGGGCGCGCGTCGGAATTCCTCGGCAAGAGCTACATCGACGAGGACCGCTGGGTCTGGCAGATTGGAATTCCTCAGATGTCTGCGCGCGACTACGCGGCGCAGAGGCCGGAGATGCGCGCGCACTACGACGCATTCGCGGCGGGCATCAACGCCTTTGCAGCGGCGAATCCGGAGATGATCGGCGATTCCGTACGTGCCGCGCTCCCCGTCAACGGTGTCGATCTGACCGAGAATCTCCAGCGCCTCACGTATGCGCGGTTCATCACTACCCAGCAGGGCGTGAAGGATCAGACTCGCGCGTGGGAAAAAGGGTCGAACGCGTGGGCGATCGCGCCGTCGCATTCCGCGAACGGCCACGCGATGCTGCTCGCGAACCCTCACCTGCCCTGGTCGGACCTCTTCACCTGGATGGAAGCCGAGTACACGATGCCGGGGGTCCACGTTTACGGCGCCGCAGTGATCGGGTCTCCCGTCATTCAGATTGGCTTCAATGACAAACTCGGCTGGTCTCACACCGTGAACACGCAGGACGGCGAGGATCTCTACGAGCTGACGCTTGCCGGCAACGGCTATCTCCTCGACGGAAAGGTGAAGCCGTTCGACGAGAGCATCCACGTCATCAAGGTGCGCTCCGCCGACGGCTCGACGGTGGATGACACGGTGCATTACCGCCATTCGGTCCAGGGGCCCGTCGTCTCGATGAAGGCGGGGAAGGCGATCGCACTCCGCGCGGTGGGGATGGACGGGCCGCCGATTCCTTACGGGTACCAACAGTGGTGGGATATGGGTGCGGCGAGAAACTTCGCCGAATTTCAGCGTGCAATCACTCCGAATCAGATCTCGGGGCAGAACATCACTTATGCCGATCGCGACGGCCACATAATGGAGT
>JALYYD010000309.1 GCA_030946775.1 Gemmatimonadota bacterium | reverse complement strand
TTCCAACCGATGTCGCCTATCGTGTCTATGTGGACTCGCTCATTCCGATTCCTCCTCTTGGCAGCTCCGACCGCCGGCATCTCAGCGCACGCATCGCCACCGGCGCCTCCGCCGTCGAGGCGATTCTTCATCGTGCCGCGCAGAGTCTCGGCATTCTCACCCAGGAGCTCGGCATCGCCCTCGGTCCCCGGCTCGATGATTCGATTCTCGAACGTATCGAGCTCATCCGCGTTTCCGCCGAGCGACTTCTTGTCGCGCTGACGCTTTCCCGCGGCGCCGTGCGCACGATTTTCGTTGACGTAAAAGGTGAGATTGCCGACGCGGCGTTCGTCGAAGTCACGGCGGTTCTCAACGAACGGCTGGGCGGTCTGACGCTGCGGCAAATCGCCGTTTCGCTCGGCGAGCGCCTTCGCGACAGTGCTGCCGGGCGCGACGCATCGGAGCTCCTCAACGTCTTCATCGAGGAAGGGGATCAGGTTTTCGATCCCACTCTCGACAGCCAGGCAGTCGTGCTCGGCCAGGCGTCTCTGCTCGCCGAGCAGCCGGAGTTTGCGAGCGTTGACAGTATGAGGAAGCTGGTGGTGCTGACCGAGACGCGCGAGAAGCTCGCCGATCTTCTTCGGCGCCGCAGCGACACCGCGGGCCTTTCGATCACCATCGGCGCGGAGCACGACGATCCCGGCCTCTCGAACTTCACCGTCGTCACCGCGCCCTATCACGCCGGCCCTCTCACCGGAGTGATCGGCGTCATCGGGCCAACGAGAATGCCGTACGACAAGGTGATCTCGCTGGTGAAGCACACGTCAGATCTTGTAACCGATTTACTCAAGGAAAGCCCGCGCACACATGGCTGATTATTACGCAACACTCGGCGTCCCCCGCACCGCGGCCGACGACGACATCAAGAAGGCGTACCGCAAGCTGGCGATGACGTACCATCCCGATCGCAACAACGGATCGCTGGAAGCGGAAGAGAAGTTCAAGAGCATCACCGAGGCGTACGATGTGCTGCGCGATCCCAACAAGCGCGCGACGTACGACCGCTACGGCGAGGCGGGGCTGCGCGGCGGCGCCGGCGGGTTCCACCACGTGGATCTTTCCGAGGCGCTCAGCATCTTCATGCGCGATCTGGGCGGCCTGGGCGGACTTGGCTCGTTCGGCGATCTGTTCGGCGCCGCGGGAGCGCGCGGCTCGGGGCCGAAGACCGGCTCCGACATTCGCATCACTTTGCATCTCACTCTCGCTGAAGTCGAGTCGGGAGTGGAGAAGACGGTTTCGCTCAAGCTGCTGCGCGAATGCGACCGCTGCTCCGGTGAGGGGGCCGAGCCCGGCACGTCGTCGAGCGTCTGCACGACGTGCGTCGGCACCGGCGAAGTGCGGCGTGCGCAGAGATCCTTCTTCGGACAGATGATCAGTGTCGCTCCGTGCCCGGTGTGCGCCGGTGAAGGGCGCATCATCACTTCGCCGTGCAGGCAGTGCAAGGGAGAGGGACGCATCCGCGCCGACGAAGAAGTGACCATCGCGGTTCCCGCGGGCGTCGCGACCGATCAGTACATGACCCTTCGCGCGCTCGGCAACGTCGGCCCGCGTGGTGGTCCGCGCGGCGACCTTCTCGTCGTATTCGACGTCGAGGACGACGCGCGTTTCGAGCGCGAGGGCGAGGATCTCTATTGCGAGGTGCTCGCCACATACGCGCAGCTCGTGCTCGGGTCCGATATCGAAGTCCCGACCGTTACCGCGAGTGTGAATCTTCGCATCCCGCCCGGCACACAGAGCGGGCAGGTGTTCAACCTGCGGGGACGCGGACTGCCGCGCGTGAACTCTTCGGGCGTCGGCGATCTGCACGTCCGGCTGCAGCTGTGGACGCCGGAAAAAGTTTCCGGCGAAGAAGAGTCGCTGATCAGGAAGCTGCTCGAGCTCCAGAGCGTTCCCGAGCAGCGCGAGAAAGGACTCTGGTCGAAGATCAAGGAATCGCTCGGAGCGTGAGATGGCTCACGGTCCGCGTCACCGCATCGCGTGCCCGTGACGAGATGGTTGCGCTCCTGATTTCCGAAGGCGCCGCCGGCGTGCAGGAGGAAGGCGAGTCTTTGGTGACCAGCTTTCCGGAGCACGAGATGCCATCCGATCTCGAGCGGCGTCTGCTCGCCATCGATGCAGGTGCGACGGTAGTGATCGCGCCGATGCACGAAGTGTCATACGACCTTCACGGGACCGTAACAGCGAGGCAGGTCGGCGAATTGTTCGTCGTACCGCCGTGGGAGACCGCCGGCTATCCGAGCGACAAGACCATCGTCATCGAGCCGGGCGGCGCATTCGGCACCGGCGACCACGCGACGACGCGCGGGGTTCTGCATCTGCTTCAGACGGTCATTGCGGAGGGCGACGTTGTCGCCGATCTCGGCGCGGGAAGCGCCGTGCTCGCGATCGCGGCGGCAAAGCTCGGTGCCTCGACTGTCGCCGCTGTTGAGCTCGACCACGACGCGATCCTGAACGCCGAAGAGAACGTAGCCGCCAACGACGCGGCAGACACGGTGACGATCATAGAGGGTGACGCGGCGACGATTCTTTCGCTGCTAGCGCCCGTGGACCTGGTGCTGGCCAACATCGTCTCGGGAGTTCTGCTGGGAATGCTGAATACGATCAGGGACTCGCTTTCTCCCGGCGGGCACGCGATTCTCAGTGGCATCCTCGTGGCCGAGCGTTCCGAGATGCTGGCTGCGTTCGACGCGGGCGACTGGATTGTCACGGGGGAGCACGCCGAGGAAGAATGGTGGACCGTCCTGCTGAGAGCTCAATGACGAAATTCTTTTCGCCGGAAAGTTTTTCCGTTGGGGTGCCGCTAACGCTCGGAGCGGAGGCGGCGAGGCACGCGCAGGTAACGCGGCTGTTCGCGGGCGCGATTGTAGGTCTGCGCGACGGCGCCGGAATGAAAGGGACGGGAACGATGTTCCGGATCTCGAAATCGATGGTCACTATCGACGTCACCGACGCGCGCTCCGTCGAGCGCCCGCCTGCAGTCCATCTTCTCCCACCCGTTGCCGACCGGGACCGTATGCTCTGGCTCGGGGAGAAAGCGGCGGAGTTCGGCGTCGCGACCTGGCGGCCGGTGCTGTGGAGGAGATCGAAGAGCGTTTCGCCCAAGGGCGAGGGACCGACCTTTCAGCGCAAGCTCGCCGCGAGAATGGTTTCGGCGATGCTTCAGAGCGGCGGCGCGTGGCTGCCGGAGATATTTCCCGAAGCGACCGTCGAGTCCGCGCTTGCCGCGACGCCTGCCGGCTCGAGAATTCTGCTCGACGCCACCGCGGGAGAGCAGGGGGTGGGAGCAATTTCCGCCCCGGTTTCCATCGCCGTCGGTCCCGAGGGCGGACTCGAGTCGGACGAGCGCTTGGCATTCCTCGCCGCCAACTATCAGCCGCTGACTCTTGCCGGCACGACCCTCAGGTTCGAGACTGCGGGCGTGGGTGGGATCGCGGTGGTGATGTCGCGTCTTACTTCAATGGGAAGGACAGATGGCTGATGATTGCGTTTTCTGTCGCATTGTGCGCGGTGAGATTCCGGCGCAGATGCTGGCCAACACCGCCGACTGCGTCGCCTTTCGGGATCTGGACCCTAAGGCGCCGGTGCACCTTCTCATCGTTCCGAAAAAGCACATCGCGTCACTCGACGATCTCACCGAGCCGGAGCTCGCCGGCAAGATGACGATGCTCGCGACGGCGCTCGCCAGGCAGGAGGGGATCGCCACTTCCGGCTACCGGACGGTGATGAATACCGGCCCCGACGGCGGTCAGAGCGTAACCCACATCCATTTGCACGTGCTCGGAGGGAGGCAGATGGCGTGGCCGCCAGGTTGACCCCCCACCATAGAGCGGCTAAGTTGTTATGTCTGTACACATTCCGGCGCCAAAAGCGCTA
>JALYYD010000307.1 GCA_030946775.1 Gemmatimonadota bacterium | reverse complement strand
GACATCGTCTATCACTCGACGACGAAATATCTGAACGGCCACAGCGATATGGTCGGCGGCATTTGCGTCGTGCGCGACGACGATCTCGCCGCGCGAATCCAGTTCATTTTGAATGCTTCGGGCGCTGTGCCGGGACCCTTCGACGCCTGGCTCGTTCTGCGCGGCACGAAGACTCTCCACCTGCGGATGCCGCGCCACGATGAAAATGGCCGGAAGATCGCCAAGTTCCTCGCCGACAGGCTCGGCGCGGAGAACGTGATTTATCCGGGACTCGAGTCGCATCCGCAGCACGCGCTGGCGAAGAAGCAGATGAAGGGATTCGGCGGAATGATCTCCGTTCTCACCGGTTCGCATCAAAAGGCGGCGAAGGTGCTCGGCAAGGTGAAGGTTTTCTCCCTCGCCGAATCACTCGGCGGCGTCGAGAGCTTGATCAGCCATCCGGCGTCGATGACGCACGCGTCCGTCGAGCCCGATCGCCGCGCGCAGCTCGGGATCGCGGAGGATCTTATTCGTCTGTCGTGTGGTGTCGAGGATGTGAATGATCTCCTCGCTGATCTGGAGCAGGCGTTTGCATGAAGGTGTTGATCGTCGGCGGCGGCGGGCGCGAGCACGCCATCGCCTGGAAGCTGAAGCGCGACGATCCGTCAGTTGAACTTTTAGCGGCGCCCGGCAATCCGGGGATCGCCGCGTTCGCCCGTTGCTTCTCTGTCGCCGTGTCCGATTTGAGTGGGCTCGTCACGCTCGCCGCGGATGAGGCGGTGGATCTGACAATCGTTGGTCCCGAAGCACCGCTCGAAGCTGGAATCGTGGATCTGTTCCGCAAGCGCGGCTTCACGATTTTCGGCCCGACCGCCGCCGCCGCGCGAATCGAAACTTCGAAGCGATTTGCGAAGGACCTGATGATCCGCGCCGGCGTTCCAACAGCCCACGCCGAGATTCACAACGATGTGGAAGAAGCAAAACGCGCCGTCGCGAAGATGGGTGCGCCGGTCGTAGTCAAGGCTTCCGGACTCGCCGCCGGAAAAGGAGTCATCGTTGCAGAAAGCGTCGCCGAGGCAAATCAGGCGATCGATGCCATCTTGAGCGAGGGGATTTTTGGCGCCGCGGGAGCCGAGATTCTCCTCGAAGAGTTTATGGAGGGCGAGGAGATCTCTCTCTTCGCGATAACGGACGGGACGAACTTCATTCCTTTGATCGCCGCACAGGATCACAAGCGCCTGCTCGACGGCGACATCGGCCCGAACACGGGCGGGATGGGTGCTTATGCGCCGACCTCGCTCGCGACATCGGCACTCCTCAGTGAGATCTCGTCGCGCATCTTTGCTCCCACGCTCGCGGCGCTGCGAGAAGCAGACAGTGAGTTTCGCGGACTGCTTTACGCGGGACTGATGCTTACGCGCGACGGCCCGAAGGTGGTCGAGTTCAATTGCCGCTTCGGCGATCCGGAGACCGAAGCGATACTCCCATTGATGGAATCGCCACTCCTCGATCTGATTCTTCCCGTCGCGCGCGACGGCTCGCTCGATGGCGTCGCTGCACCGGTCTGGTCCAGTCTGGCGTCTGTATGCACCGTGGTCGCGGCCGCTGGCTATCCCGATTCCCCTCGAAATGGGGATGCGACCGGTATTTCACCGGCACCGCAGGGAATCCACGTCTTCCATTCCGGAACGACGGTGCAAAATGATCGGCTCCTCTCGAATGGCGGACGAGTGCTCACCATCACTGCGGTCGCGCCTACTGTGCAGGAAGCTGCAACGAAATCGCGAATGTTCGCGGAGAGCGTCGCGCTCGACGGCAAGCAGCTTCGCCGGGACATCGCCTGGCGGGAGACCGCGCGGAATGCCTGAGCTACCCGAAACGGAGACGATCGCCCGCGATCTCGATTCCGCGGTCACCGGCGCTACGATCATCGGCGCGAAGGTGAAGAAGGCGGATGTTCTGCGCGAAGTGAGCGCGCGCGGCCTCCCCCGCCGCGTTCTCGGAGCCACGATTCTCCGCAGCTGGCGCCGGGCGAAGCTGATTGTCATCGATCTCGACTCAGGCGACCGCATCGTCGTCCAGCCCCGATTCACCGGCGCGCTGCTGGTTGATGACGGATCCCTTCCCGACGGTGCGCTGGCGTATTCGACGCTGCGCTTCGAGCTCGAGGATGGGCGCTCACTCCACTACGCCGACGTCCGCCGCCTCGGCACCGTCGCTCTGATGGACGCCACCCGGTTCTCCGAGTATTCGGGCGCCCTCGGTGCGGAACCTCTTGACCGGAGCTTTACCCACCATCATCTATCGAAGGTGCTCACCTCAACTTCCCAGCCGCTGAAGAAAGCGCTGATGGACCAGCGAAAGATCGCCGGCATCGGCAACATCTACGCGAATGAAGCGCTGTGGAAGGCGAAGCTCGATCCGTCGCGGCCGTCGAAGTCCATCACTCAAGCCGAAGCAAAATCGCTGCATAAGGCGATAGTGAGCATCCTGGAGAAATCGATCATCGCCCGAGGAACGAGCTTCCGCGATTACCGCGACGCCAGGGGTGAGCGCGGGTCGTTCGCGAAGCAGCTCGCCGCCTACGGCCGGGGCGGACTCCCCTGCAAGCGATGCGGATCGATCCTGATCACGACACACGCGATAGACGGGCGCGCGACAACCTTCTGCGCCCAGTGCCAGGGCTGAGATGATTCGCGGCTCCGCGCGACTCAGTCCGCCGACGAGCGACGAGCAACTGGCGGTGATGCGCTCGCTGGTAAAGAAGGATGCGGCCGACCGCCCAGGCATCTACCGGATGTTGAGCAGCGACGGCGAAGTGATCTACGTTGGGAAATCGAAGCAGATCCGCACCCGGCTGCTCAGTTACTTCCGCTGCGCATTTCCCGAGGAGAAAGGGGCGCGCATTCTGCGCAACGCCGAGCAGATAGACTGGGAGTACACGCCGAGCGAGTTTGCGGCCCTGCTGGCGGAGCTGCGGACGATCAAGAGATTTCGCCCCCGCTTCAACGTCGCGATGATGCGCGATGCGCGTCACTACAGCTTCATCAAGCTCACGCGCGGTCCGGCGCAGAAGCTGATGGTAGTGCGCGGAGCATCCGGCGACGATTCCTCGGTCTACTACGGCCCATTTCTCGGCGCGCGGAGCGTCGGCGAAGCACTGCGCGAGCTCAACGACGCTTTGATGCTTCGCGACTGCAAGAGCGAGATCAAGATGTTCTTCAGCGACCAGCAGGAGCTGTTTCAGCTCACGCCGCGAACGCCGGGATGCATTCGTCACGAGATCTCAAAATGCCTCGGCCCGTGCGTTGGTGGATGCTCGGCGGGCGAGTACGACGAGCAGGTCGCGCTCGCGCGCGCTTTCCTCGAGGGCACCGATGACCGTCCGATGGTCATCCTGCGCGAGCAGATGGAGGAGCTGAGCGCGGAGATGGAATTCGAGCGCGCGGCGGTTTACCGCGACAAGCTCGAGCGGCTCGAGCAGCTCCGCGGTCAGTTCGACCGGCTGAGGTTCGCGGTTGAGAGTCTATCTTTCGCATACACCGTCCCCGGCCACGAAGGCGACGATCGTGTTTATCTCATCCGTCGCGGCATCGTGCGGGCCGAAGTCACGAAGCCGAAATCGAAGAAGCAGAAGTCCGAGATGCAGAAGCTGGCGGAGAACATTTTCTCGAGCGAAGACAAGCCGGCTGCGTCGGTTCCGACGCACGAGATAGATGAGCTGCTGCTGTTGTCTTCGTGGTTCCGGCGTTTCCCGAAGGAAATGAAGAGGACGCGCCCGGTTTCCTAGTTGCCCGTCCAGCGCTTCCCGAGCGTGTGCTCCACTTCCAGCTGATCGAGTATTCTCGCCACCACGAAATCCACCGCGTCCTCGATCCTCTTCGGCCGATTGTAGAAACCCGGCGACGCGGGCAAAATCACCGCGCCAGCCCGCGCCAGCCGGAGCATGTTGCCGAGGTGGATCGCGCTCAGCGGGGTCTCCCTCGGCATTAGAATCAGCTTCCGACGCTCCTTGAGTGTCACATCGGCCGCGCGCTCTATGAGCGACCGCGACGCGCCGACGCTGATCGCGCTCAGCGTCCCCATCGAACAGGGGCAGACCACCATTCCCGCCGTCACCGCCGATCCCGATGCCGGCGCTGCGCCGCGATCATCGTTCTTGAAGGCGGTGACGTATTTGTCCCAGCCCTTCGCTCCGACTGTCTTCTTGAGCGCGTCCATCGAGTCGATGTCCGTCTCCGTCGCCAGCAGTCTCATCCCGTAGCTCGACACGATCAGCGACACATTCCGCTCGGCGCTTATCAGCTGCTCGAGCAGGCGCACCGCGTACGGCGCGCCCGAAGCGCCAGTGATCCCGAAGACAATCGGCGGAGACTTGCTCATTTGAGCAGCCGCTCGGTCAGGACGAATCCGAAGAAGACGATGCTGATCACCCCGTTCATCGTGAAGAACGCGGCGTCGAGACGGCTGAAGTCGTCTGATTTCACCAGCGAATGCTCATACACCAGGAGCAGTGCAGCGACCCCGACTCCGATGAAGTACAGAACCCCGGCGTGCGCGGCGAATCCGACCGCGCTCAACGACGCGATCGTCAGGAGGTGCAGCATCCGCGCGAGAAGAAGCGCGCGCTTCTCTCCCCAGGCAGATGGAATCGAGTACAGTCCCTCGCTCCGGTCGAACGCCACATCCTGCAGCGCATATAGAATGTCGAATCCGCCCACCCACGTCGCCACAGCCACGGCAAGCGCGATCAACATCCACCACGGATCGCCCCAGCTCCCGGTGATGGCGAGAAATCCACCTACCGGCGCGATGGAAAGCCCGATGCCGAGCACGAGATGCGACCAGCGCGTGAACCGTTTCGTGTAGCTGTAGAAGAGGACCCACCCCAGCGCGAGCGGCGCGAGCTCGAGACAAAGCCGGTTGAGCATCGCCGCGGACAGGAAGAACACGGCGCAGGCAAGGATTACCGCGATCGAAGCCTCACGAAGCGTCATCGAGCCCGATGGGAGCTCGCGTGACTTGGTCCGCGGATTCCGGGCGTCGATCTCGCGGTCGGCAATGCGATTGAACCCCATCGCCGCGAACCGCGCGCTCGTGAATGCGAGGATCACCCAGATGATCTGCTGCGCCGACACCGGCGCGATGTAGCTGGCGAGCGTGGCACCAACGAGAGCGAACGGCAGCGCGAAGACCGTATGCGGCAGCTTCACGAAGTTCGCGTGCTTGACGAAGGCGCTCCGCCCGCGAAATGTCTGACCCTCGAGAGCACGCTCCTCTGTCTGGGCCTCCATCAGACCTTCCCGAACTTCCGTACCACATCCGCCAGCGTTGCCGCCGCCGACTCGAGCTCAGCCGACATTCGCTTCAGCTGGGAGTTCACTTCCCGCTGCCTCTCTGTCGCCTGCGATACCTCGTGCGTCGCGCTGGCCGTGTTATCGGCGACCGCCATCACTTCCTCCGACGCAGCTTTCAACGTGGCGACCAGAAGTTGCTGCTGCTGCGACGCGCTTACCACCGACGACGCCAGCTCGAGCGTCCGCTGCGCATCGCCTTCAATCGTCCGAAAAACTCCCATCGCCGTATGCGCCACATTCTCGGCGTCGCCGACGGAGCGGTCCATATGCTCGATCTGCCTCGTCGCCTCCGTCATCCTCGCCGTTACCTGCGAGATGAGCTCCTCGATATGCTCCAGCGAGGCCGCGCTCTGTGCCGCAAGCTTGCGCACTTCGTCGGCGACGACCGCAAAGCCCTTCCCGTGCTCGCCGGCGCGCGCCGCCTCGATCGCCGCGTTGAGCGCGAGGAGATTCGTCTGCGTCACGATGTCGCGCACGACGTGCGTGATCTCACTGATCGTCCCCGTTGCCTCACGCACGGCGGTGATGCGCGCCGCGGTCTCGTGCGAGATGGCCGCAATCTCCGTCACTGCGTTCGTCGCCTGCTCCGCCTCCACTACGCCGGCCTTTGCCCGGCTCTGCACTGTACGCGAAATCTGCAGCGCCTCATTCGCGGATCCACTCACTGCGTCGGCCGCCGAGGTCAGCGAACGCGCCGTGTCGCGAATGCGCCCCGCCACCCGAACGCTGCTCTGGGTCGCCGCGCTGAACCGCTCCAGCGACTGCATGTTGCGCTCGCTGCCGTCCGCCGCCGCGGCGCCGATCGTGCTCACCTGAGCCGACGCGGCCAGCACGTATTCCGCCGTGCGCTGCGTTTGCGCGATGAGCTCGGCGATATCCCGCAACGCCGATCCGAATTCCTGCTGCTCGTGCGGAGCGTCGGCTGCCGCGCCCGACGCGAGGAGGGAAGCCCAGTCGCCGTCATGAATGGACTTGCTGAGCCGCTCCAGGTGCGCCAGCGGCCGCGTCATTATCGTGTTCAGCTTTACCACGAACCAATAAATCGCAATTCCGGAGAACAGCCACGCGAACACCATCTCCCACGGGCGCAGCCCGCGAAACGACACCGTGTACACGATCGTTCCGATGACGAGCAGGAACACTCCGATCGTCGTCGCGATGTCGGCCAGCAGCTGATTCGGGAATCGCCACCGGATGAACGCGAGCGCGGCCCCGACGAGCACGAACATGAACAGAAGCGTGAACGCCAGGCGGTTGATTGGATACGGAACGCCAGTCCACATCCCCGCTCCGATCGCCGCGAACGCTGCCCTTGTCACGCTACGGCTTCCCCGAGGGCCCGAGTCCAAGCTGCGGCCATATCGCGTCCACGCGCGTCCTTGTCGCCGCATCCATCTCCATCACTTCCGGCCAGTTTCTCGTAAAGCCTTCCTCCGGCCATTTGCGCGTCGCATCGATCCCCATCTTCGATCCATACGTGAAAGCGCGGCTCGAATGGTCGAGCACGTCCATCGGACCCATCGAGAACCGCACGTCCCGCTCGGGATCGATGTTGTTGAGCGCTACCCACCACGCTTCCTTTTCGTCCTGCACGTTTACGTCCTTGTCCACGATCACGAGAACCTTCGCCAGCGACATCAGTCCCTGCCCCCACATCGCGTTCATCACCTTGTACGCCTGCCCCGGGTACTGCTTGTCTATCGAGACAAATACGAGGTTGTGAAAAATGCCCTCCGCCGGCATGTGATAGTCGACGATCTCGGGAATCGTGAGCTTGAGCAGCGGCAGGAAGATGCGCTCGGTGGCGTGGCCGAGGTAGTAATCCTCCATCGGAGGCCGGCCGACGATCGTGGTTGCGTAAACGGGATTCTTCCGCATCGTCACTGCGGTCACGTGAACGAGCGGATACAAATCCGCCTCGGAGTAGAATCCGGTGTGGTCGCCGAAGGGACCTTCCGTCACCAGCGGCTCGGATGGATCGATGTACCCCTCGATTACGAACTCCGCGTCCGCCGGAACTTCGAGATCGCACGTAACCGCCTTTGCGAGATGAACCGGCGACTGCCTCAGGAATCCCGCGAAGATGAACTCATCGATCGTCGGCGGTAGCGGAGCCGACGCCGAGTAAAGCGATGCCGGGTCGGCACCGACCGCGATGCAGACTTCCATCCTCTCCCCCCTCTCAGCCATCTCGCGCCAGTGCGCCGCGCCAACCTTGTGACGCTGCCAGTGCATCGCCAGCGACCGCGGGCCGAGCACCTGAACGCGATACATTCCGACATTGCGGATTCCGCGCTTGGGATCCTTCGAGATCACCATCGGCAGCGTGATGTACGGGCCGCCGTCTTCCGGCCAGCAGGTGATGATGGGGATCTTCGAGAGGTCCACTTCATCTCCCTTCCATATCACTTCCTGGCACGACGGCTTCCCGGACTTTACGCGGGGCGGGAACTTCCCCACTTCGAGCAGCCGCGGAATCATCGACAGCTTGCCGAGCAGTCCTTCAGGAACTTTGAGGTCGAGCATCGCGGTGATGCGGTCACCGATCTCGCCGAGGCGGTCTACGCCGAACGCCAGCGCGATGCGGCGCATCGATCCGTAGAGATTGATCGCGACAGGATATTCCGAGCGCGTGCCGTCGTCGAGAATGACGTTCTCGAACAGAAGCGCGTCGCCGCCGCCGGGCTGCTTCATCACGCGGTCGGATATCTCGGACAGCTCCAGCTTTGCCCTCACCGGCTGCTTGATGCGCTTCAGCTCACCGATCTTTTCGATCGCGGCGATGAAATCGCCAATCGTGTCGAGACTCACGCCGCCCTCTCGCCGACGTGAATCGCCGCAACGCCGAAGGTGAGGCTCGTCCACTTCACGCTGGTGAAACCAGCCAGGCGCATTCGCGCGGCGAGCTCCTCTTCTACAGGGAAGTTCGCGACCGATTTCGGGAGGTAGGTGTAAGCCGTGCGATGTCCGCTGATCATTCGTCCGAAAAAGGGCAGCACGTAATTGAAATATCCCTGATAAAGCGAGCGCAGCACCGGCATCCTCGGCAGCGAGAACTCGAGAATGACGAATTTCCCCTTCGGCGCGAGTACTCTGAAAGTCTCGCGAAGAGCCGCGTCGAGATTGGCGACGTTCCGAATCCCGAACGCGACGATGGCGCCAGCAAACCCGCCGTCGCGCGCGGGAAGATGCAGAGCGTCAGCGGCAACGGGACTTCCCTGCTTCTCGCTCAGCTTCCCGTTGCCAGCCTTCAGCATGGGCTCTGCGAAATCAGCGCCGACAATGAAGCCGCTAAAATCATTTGTCTTTGAGAGCTGAGCCGCGACGTCCAGCGTCCCCGCGCAAAGATCGAGATATGCGCCGCGCGGATTACGTGACACGCCGAGCTCGGCAATGGCGCGCTTTCGCCACGCTTTGTCGATGTTCAGACTGAGGACGTGATTGAGCAGATCGTAGCGCGGAGCGATCTCCGAGAAGATCTGCTGCACGTATTCGCGTTTACCCGCGCCCCCTGCCGCCGCGGCAGCTGCGGCAGTGGCGGTCGCGCTGTCCATTTCGGTGGCCGGCATCGAGTGAAAGTTGCCCGGCGCGGGGTATTGGGGCAAGCGTTTTGGAGGGCTAATCCTCTCAAAGAGAGCGGCGAGTACCGCCTTACTTGCCGCGCCTACCGGCTGGACGTACGTTCGCCCTGCTCCGAACTAGAGCCGCTTGTCACCTGTCACGGAGGTACAATGTTGACGATGCAAAGCACCACCCGCCTCGCGATCCTCTGCGGCTGCACAGCCGCTCTCGTCGCGTGCGCAAAGAAGGACGAGGCTCCGATGGATACGACCGCTATGGCTCCAGCCCCGGCCGTAGCAACAACGCCCGCTGCGCCTGCTCCGGTGAATCTCGCAGACGTCGCCGGCAAATGGGATGTAAAGGCGGTTCCAACAACGGGCGACACGACCCCGACCACCTACGTCCTCAGCGCCACCGGGACCACTGATGGATGGACGCTGACATTCCCGGGTCGCAAGCCGATGGCGGTGAAGGTCAGCACCGACGCGGACAGCATAATGATGGACGCGGAACCCTACTCGAGCGTTCGGCGCAAGGGAGTCCGGGTCACGACGCACAGCGTCAGCCGGCTCTCAGGCGGCAGTCTGGTCGGAACGACCGTCGCGCACTACAACGTCAAGACGGCCGACTCGGTCCTGACGCTCAATTCCACCGGCACCAAGCAGAAGTAACGCGATTCACCTGCGCGCCGCTGGGCGATTCCGCTCAGCGGCAGCTTCGGGGCGATGACGCGGAGCTAGGTGATCCTCTAGCCGCGCCGCGCCGCCTCGATCTTGGCGACATCTATCTTCTTCATCGTCATCATAGCATCGAAGGCACGCTTGGCGGCTGCGGGATCCGAGTCGGCGACGGCTTTCGTGAGAACAATCGGCGTGATCTGCCACGACAGCCCCCATTTATCCTTGCACCATCCGCACATGCTCTCCTGCCCGCCGTTTCCGACGATCGCGTTCCAGTAGCGATCCGTTTCGGCCTGGTCGGCCGTGGCCACTTGAAACGAAAACGCTTCGCTTTGCCTGAACGCCGGTCCGCCGTTGATACCAATGCACGGAATGCCTAGCACAATGAACTCGACGGTCAGCACGTCGCCCTCCTTCCCCGAAGGAAAATCCCCCGGCGCGCGGTGTACCGCGCCCACGGACGAATTGGGAAATGTCTTGGCGTAAAACTGCGCTGCCTCCTCGGCGTCGCGGTCGTACCAAAGGCAGATGGTGTTCTTTGCGGGATTCATTGTTTGTTTCTCCGTGATGAGACAGCAGGGGTACCTATTCAAGTCGAGTGTAGCTCAGCTCCATGTCCTGTTCCCACGTCACGTCGTCCTTCGACAGCGAGCTCACACCCCGAAGCGAGTCGCCATCGTCAGAAAGCGTTAGGACGTAGCGCTGTGAAAACCCCGGCGCCGCGCGTGACCATCGCAGGATCTTCCCCTCGAATGAAGCTTCGAACTTCCGCGATACCGCCCGCTCGTCAAAGTAGAGCATCGTCAGCGAGCCGCAGTTGTCGTCGCTGCCGATAATCGCAACCGCGCTCGGTATTCGTGGCTCGTCCATCTCGGTGCGCATACAGAGAAAGGCTCCCCCTTCGTGCCACTCGAACACTGTGCGACCGTGGAGAGTAATCCCCGGCATCATCGAATGATGGCCCACAGTCGTCCACGTTCCGAGGAATGGCTTGCAGCCAGCGAGCTTTGGGTTCGAAATCCTGGCTTCGCCGCCGATTTGAGCGACCACGTGAGCTAGCCCTCGCGCTTCATGCGCTCGCGGCGCGCGAGCTCCGCCTTACTCGGTGCGCCGAACGCTGTGTCGCCGATCGCGATATCTGCATCCCGCTCGTAGTGGCCGATCATAAGTCCCTTCGTGGAGACACGCGACCCGGTCAGCCTGAAGCTGTGCGGCACCGATCCGTCCGCGAAGAGCTTCTTCCCGCTGCCGAGAATTACCGGTACGGTGAAAATGCTGATTGCGTCCACGAGATCATTCGCGAGCAATGCGTGGACGAGCTCCGTACTTCCCTGCGTGACGAGATTCGGCCCGTCTTCTTCGCGCAGCCTCTTCACATCGGCAATGTCCCGCAGAAGCACGGATCTTTCCCAGCTCGTGTCGACCTCGCCCGAACGGGAGAGGACATACTTTCGTATTTCCCTGAACAGCTTGGCGATGCGGCCATCCTCAGCAGTCTCTTTATAGTATGGCCAGTATGCGGCGAAGATTTCGTATGTCTTTCGCCCGAGAAGGAGATCGCATTCGTCTCCGAAGACGCGGTCGATCTCCTCACCAAAAACTTCATCGAAGTACGGCATAACCCATCCGCCGAACTTGAAGCCCTCGGTCGGATCCTCCCACTGACCCCCCGGCGCCTGCATCACTCCGTCGAGGGAAACCTGCGCCCCAACGATGATCTTACGCATTTGACTCGGAGCTACAGCACAAATGCGATTAGGGCGAGGACTATTACTACAGCTCCGACTATCGCCAGCACGTTCCGCGTTCCGGGATCCACTGTCGCAGCGCTTGACTTGGTCAGCTGATTCGACTGCGCAGCGTCAACGCCGGCGCGCGCGCGAGTGATGCCGACGGGTGCATCGACGGGACCAAGACGTGGCGCCGCGGCCGTCGGGCCGACAACAACCTGCTGCGACTGCGCTGCGAACGCGTCTTTCGGCGCGAGCGGCTTAGCTTGCTGCGACTGCGCGACTGAAGCGGCTGCGGGCATAAACGCAACCGCGAGGAGAATGGAACGCATGGGACTGTCCTTGTTGGAGGTAAGCGACCGAAGCTTTGGCACCACCGCTCACAGCAAGGATTGTGCGCTGAACGCAGCTTGAATGGCGGCGGCAAGATTCGGCGGGACGATCCTCAGCCTTCCTGGGGCTCGACGCGAACCGCCGTCCCGTAACACAACACCTCCGTCACTCCTTTCATTATCTCGTTCGCGTCGTAACGAATGCCGATCACGGCGTCCGCTCCCGCCCTATGCGCCTGAACGAGCATCGTCTCAAATGCCTGCTTCCGCGTCCGCTCGGCGAGCTCCGTAAAGAGCGAGACGTTTCCGCCAACCAGCGACTGCAAGCCGCCGCCGACTGTCCCAAACACGGATCGTGATCGAACGACAACGCCGCGCACCACACCGAGATTGTCCACAATGCGGAATCCGGCCACGTCGAAGCCGGTCGTGGTCATGTTGGCGGGAATGTCGGCTGCCTGCGAATGTATGATGGAAGACATGGCTGGTCTCGGTGTGAGTTCTCCCTAACGCCTGGGAAACTATGCAGGTTTCACGGGTCCCACGACCTTGGAAGTATTGAGGAGGACGCCGGTCGGCGTTGCCGCCGAGTTCACGAGCTCGAATGCCCGCGCCGGAGTCGCAGATCGCAGTTTCCCTGATCTGTTATTACACATGCACTAACGCGCACCCCGCATTCTGAGAC
>JALYYD010000286.1 GCA_030946775.1 Gemmatimonadota bacterium | reverse complement strand
ATCATCACCGGTGTCTCCGCCTCAAAGCGATGAGTGGACTTGAATCCGGCGCCGGCAGGGTTGAGATCGGTCGCGATTGCGGGCGCCAGCACCGCCCGCCCCCCGTCTTCTGCGGATACACCGATCGCCATCTGCTCGGCGAATCGGTGATCTTCGCGCTGCTGGTTCATCACCAGACTGTGGCGAACGACGAAAAATGCGAAGTAGCAGTTCCATAGCGCCCACCCGCCATTCATCCAGAACGCGACCGAGCCCCAACCCTGAGCGGTGTAATCAATCCAATGGTTGTGGTAGGCGATGGTCGCCCAGATGGGGGCGATAATGGACAGTATGAGCAGCGCCAGCTGCGGCGCATACGTGTGGAACGGGACCCCTGTCTGACCCTTGGGCGTCACGTTGAACTTGAGCTGTTTCGTTGAGAACAGCGTGAACGCCGCCATCATATATGTCCACACGCGAACCATCGTGAAGCGCTCGCTGAGGAAGAGGTAGCCGGTTCCGCGCGACAGCAGCTCGAAGGCGAGGATCGCGATTGCAATGTACGGGAAGAGCCGAATCAGGAAATCGTGCTGGCTGCCCGCAACGGGGAGAATGCCGGTAAAAAAGAAGAACAGCGGCATCAGGTAGAACACCGCCTTCTGCCATCCCTCGATGTAGGCCGCCGTGCCGGCGAAATAATTGATTCTCTGCGGGAGCGTCAATCCGCGCATCGTCAGCGGTTTCAGCTTCCGCAGCACCTGCATCGCCCCCTGGCCCCAGCGCAGCCGCCGAACGTGATACGCGTCGGCCGACCCCGGCGCGAGTCCGTACGCCAGCGTCTCGTTGTGGTAGGCGGAGTTGAATCCGTGGGCGTGCAGCTGCATCGTCGTTTCCATATCCTCGATGATCGTCTGCGAGGCGAAACCTCCGATCGAATCGAGCGTGGCGCGGCGGATGATCCCACAGCTGCCGCAGAAAAAGGATGCGTTCCAGTTGTCGCGCCCCGGCTGTATGAGCGAGTAAAAAATCCGGTTCTCTTCCCATAACCGGCGCCCTTCGTCGTTCACGACGTGCGTGAACGAGTCCACGTTGTAGAAATCCTGCGGCGACTGAACCACCGCCATCTTCGGATCGTTGAAGTATCCGAGCATCCTGTCGAGGATGTTCGGCAGCGGCACGTGGTCGGCGTCGAGCTGGAGAATGAACTCTCCGTTCGTCACGCTCATCGCGAAGTTCAGATTTCCCGCCTTCGCGTTCCGGTTATGCGTCCGCCGGATGTACCCGATGCCGAGCTGCTCGCACATCGCCTGCACCTCATCGCGCTTCCCGTCGTCGAGCATGTACGTGCGGTGCGGATAGCTTATCGCGCGGGCGCCGATGGCGGTGCGCCGCAGCACTTCGAGCGGCTCATTGTAGCAGGTGATGAAGACGTCAACTGTCCGCCCAACAGGCGCGGGTCCGGGATCTCGCTCTTTCAGCCGCCACACCAGGAACACGAACATGCACATGTTGATGTACGCCCAGGTCTCGGCGAGAATCAAAATGAGAGACGGAACGATCGCGCGCGGCTCGGTGTTGATCGTGTTCGTCCAGCGCCACCAGATCCAATAGGTGGCGTAGATGAGCGCGATTACCGCGATCCCGCGAATGATGTTCTCCCGCCATTCGGGGAGTCGTGGCGTCACATTCCGCACGGCTGTCGTCATCTTTGGGCCGACAGACGTGACTTCAAGCTCCATCTCTTTGTTCATTCTCTCTCGGTCAGACCGGTGCGCGCGAAGCGTACGATGCCGGGAGCGGCAGCGGACGCTGTTCAAATCCCTGAAAATGCCAGTTCTGTGCCGGGGGGCCTGCTCCTTGCATTTCCCAGGGGGCGAAAATGTCACCGCCAACCTCCCGCCGCCGCTCAATGTCCAAAGCCCATTTCCACACCCGTCTCGCCCTACTGACCGGCGTTTCGATCACGCTCGCCGCCTGTGCCAACGCCCAGGGCAGCGACAAGAAACCTGTCGCCGACAAGCCGGCTGCGGTTAACGTCGTTCAGCCCGCTGTAGCGACAATGAGCGCTGGCGAACGCAAGACGTACCTCGACGGGGCCAACCTGGCGTGGAAGTATTTCGACCAAAACACCCAGTCGGCGACCGGGCTTACCAGCGCCACTCCCAACTGGCTGAACACCACGCTGTGGGATATCGGCGCGCAGATCCTCGCCACCTACTCGGCGAAGGAGCTGGGGATCATCACGCCGCAGGTGTACACGAAGCGCATCAGCAAGATCCTGCAGACGATGGAAAAGGCGCCGCTGTATAAGGGGATAGCCTACAACCGGGTGTACTCGACGACGACGGGCGGGATCGGGCCTGCGAACGGTTGGTCTTCCACCGACCTTGGGCGCTTTCTCGCCGCTCTCAAGCTTCTCTCGGTGCGCGACCCACAGTTTGCCGCGCAGGCGGAGCGGATCGCCCGCCGCAACGATTTTTCCCAGATCGTGATCGACGGCTATCTGCACGGGCAGCTCGTCCGCCCCAACGGTACCTCCTTCACATTCCAGGAAGGTCGCATCGGATACGAGCAGTATTCAGCGAACGGGTTCCAGCAGTGGGGCGCGTCGGTGGACAACGCGATGAATTTTCAGATCAACGGAGAGCCGCTCAAAGTACTCGGCGTAGATCTCCTTGCCGACAAGCGCTACAACGACCGCCTGCTCAGCGAGCCCTTCATCCTCACCGGACTTGAATTCGGATTCGATGCGCCGATGCGGAATCTTGCCGCGAACGTGCTCAAGGCTCAGGAACAGAGATTCAAGACCACCGGGCAAATGACGATTGTCACCGAAGACGCGGTGTCTGAGCCGCCGGACTACTTCTACTACTACTGCGTGCTCTGCAACCGGAAGCCGTTCGTGGTCGATCTCGCGTCGCCAGGCAAGGAGCGCGACCACCCGCGCTGGGTGAGCACCAAGGGCGCGTACGGCTGGAACGCTATTATGCCCGACGACTACACGCGGCAGGCGGTCGAGTATGTCGCGCCGGCGATGGATCCGAAGACGGGCTGGGCGTCAGGGATTTACGAGTCCACAGGAAAATCCACTCTGACCGTGGACATCAACACGTCCGCCGTGATGCTCGAGATCGCGCTCTTCAAGCTGCGCGGCTCGCATCCGTTCATCGAGGCCGCCCTGGTCCAGCTGCGCTGATCAGCGCGCTTCGCGGCGGGGCACGAGAAGGCGTCCAACCGCCGGCTCGACGGTAATCCTGACCGGGGTTTGCGGAAGAATCTCCCCGTCCGCCTGCACGTTGCGCGACGGCGTGGTCTCGATGATGAACTCCCTGCCCGCGCGGTAGAACATCGTGGCGTGCGGGGAAAAATCCTTCCGCAGCATCCGCCAAAGCACGCGCAGCGAGTCAGCCAGATTGTTCGGCGAGAAAACGCAGGCATTGAGCAGCCCGTCATCGTAGCGGATTCCGTCGCCGAAGGTGACTAGATCGTTGAGCACCGCGCCGAAGTTCGCGATCAGAACCGCGGATGCGGTTCGCTCGAACACCTCGCCGTCCACGGTTAGTCGCACCTGAAATTTCTCGTGGGCGAGAACGGCCCGGAAACCGCCGATCAAGTAGGCGAAGAACCCGAGCCGCCGCTTCAGCTGCCGTGGCGCAAGCTCTATCATCGTCGCGTCGAGCCCGACCCCGAGGCCGATCGCGAATCGCCTGCCGCCGGCGAGGAGACCGAGATCAATCCGCGCCTCGTCCCCCGCGAGCAAAACCTTCACAGCCCGCTTCGTATTGAGTGGAATACCAAGGGTGCGAGCGAGGACATTGGCGGTCCCTCCAGGCAGCGCGCCCACCGGCGGTCCCGTCTGCGCGACGGCGCCGAGCACCTCCATCACGGTTCCATCGCCACCGAGGGTGAAGATCGCGTCGAACGACGCGTGATGCGCGGCGGCCAGATCTGCGGCGTGTCCGGGCGCCTCCGTAACCATCATTTCGCAAAGGACGCCCGCTTCCGCGAACGCCTCCAGAGCGAGCTTCCTGACGCGCGCGCCCCGGCGCGACGCCGGATTCACAATTAGCAGAGCGCGCTTGATCTTTGGATCAGGCATCGGGGCCGGCGTGAATGTGTGTGACGGAGCGGCGCTCACGAAGGGGTTGATGCTCGGGGCGGGACTCGAACCCGCACTCCCCTCTCGGGGTGAGGGATTTTAAGTCCCTTGCGTCTACCAATTTCGCCACCCGAGCCTGCCACGAGCGCGATGTAGAGAAGAGCGGGAAACCGGACTCGAACCGGCGACCCCAACCTTGGCAAGGTTGTGCTCTACCAACTGAGCTATTCCCGCGATGTGGTGAAAGTTACCGGGCCTCGCCGCATACGACAACAGTTGGCCCTCGAAGGCCTCGGTTTTTTAGTTGACAAGGTATGAACCTTAATGGTAATGTCTCACCCGTCCCAGACACCTTCTGGGCGCAGCGACAATACCGCTTGGAGACACTAAATGTCCCGTTCCGTCAAACTGTTCTTTTCTGCTTTCGCGCTCCTCCTGGCCTCGGCGGCTTCCGCCGGCGCTCAGCGCGTCCTGGGACCTGGCGACGATGCCGCTGTTCTTCCCGCCGGCGTGTTCCGCTTCCGCATTCTCGATCAGTGGGCGTCGTTCGATCAGCGTTACGGAAAGGACACCCCGGGCCGTCCTAACGGCGCGCTCGAGCCACTCGGCATCGACTTCACGCTCGACACGATCGGGGTGAAGCAGTTTCCAAACACGGCAAATCTCGAATTGGGGATTCGCTCGCTCACCGGAATGCCGAACTTCGGCCTCTCCCTCGGCAATACCTACGTGAAGCTTCGCGATCGCGTTGACGCGATTCCCTTCGTTTTCGAAGCCGGTCTCTCCAAGCGCTTCTCCATCGGCTTGCAGATCCCGTATGTCCGCACCCACAGCAACGTGTTCCTCGACGTGAACACGAATGGCAACAACGGCAACGTCGGATTCAACCCGGCCCTCGGCGTCGCAGCCGCGTTGGCGCAGGACACGGCGATGGTGAATCAGTTCGGCAGAGCCGCGGCGACCCTCAGCGCTTCGCTCGCCGCATGCCAGGGCCAGACGATTCCGCAGTGCACGGCGCTCAACGCCAACCGCGCCACGGCAAACTCGCTCATCGCATCCTCGTCGGCGTTCGCCGGCGGAATCCAGCAGATCTATACCGCGTCGCCATTCGTTCCGGTCGCGAACACCGAAGCGCAACTCGCCATCGAAGCGCGCGTCGCCGCTTTCAAGTCGCTTTACCAGTCGTTCGGCGTAAACGCGATCACGTCCAACGGGCCGTTCGCGGCGCAAAATCGCCTCAGCGTTGGCGACGCTCAGAAGATTCTCACCGCCCCCGCGTTCGGCGTGTTGGCTGACCCGCTCGAAACAGTCAACAGAAGCCACATCGGCGACATAGACTTCGGCGGCAAGTACGAGCTGTTTGATTCCTTCAACGGTGAAACCGAGAAGCGACTGTCGCCGGAAGGTGTGAACATGCGCCTCGCCGTCGGCGGGATCGTTCGCTTTCCCACCGGCCAGATCGAAACCCCGGACAATTTCACCGACATCGGCACCGGAAGAAAAGCGTTCGCGGTCGAGGGAAGAGTGTTCACCGACATTCTCCTCGGCAGCCATTTCTGGCAGTCGTTCATCGTCCGCTACAACCA
>JALYYD010000206.1 GCA_030946775.1 Gemmatimonadota bacterium | reverse complement strand
CCGCCCCATACCCCCTCCAGCTCTCGTTCCACGTCGGTGACGGGATCGAAACCCTTTGCGGCGATGAACCGGTTCGTCGCCGACCAGGTGCGAAAATATCCGGCGAGCTCCTCCATCGTCCAATGCTTTTCGAGGCGCAGGACGGGCGCGGTTATCTCAGTGAAAGGAAAATCGATACTTCTGTAGCCATCGAGGAGAATGTCTCGGTTCCCGGTCCAGTATTCTTCGATGGTTCCACGATTGAAGGCGTGGACGATTCGCTCCAGCGCCGGTGTGTCCATCACCGGATCACCATAGCCCCACACGGCAATGACGCCGTTCGTCACCGCAACCCGCCGAACCTCGGAATAGAACTCATCGAGATCGAACCAGTGCAGGGCCTGCGCGACGGTGATCAAGTCGGCGGAATGGGAATCGAGGCCGCTCGCGTGTGCCGGGGCGACTGTGTACGTGACATTGGCCGCCGGCTCGGCGTGTGAGATCTGCTCGGCGCTGGCGTCGGTCGCAACGACGCGCTCGAAGTAATCAGCGAGCGCTATGGCCGCCTGGCCGCTTCCCGTCGCGCAATCCCAGGCGAGTCGCTTTGCCGGCGCGAGACCGGCGAGAAACTCGAACAGCTCCGGCGGATACGACGGCCGGTATGTGGAATAGAGTGCTGCCTGCCGCGAGAAATGGTCGCGGAACGTCACCACCCTCTAAAACTCGCGCTTACGCATTTCCTTGAAAAACCGCTCGTGCTCGCCGGCTTCCTTGAGCGTCGCCTCGTCCTGAGGGATGTCGGGTCGTGTGGTGTCGTATCGCTTTCCGAAATTCTTCTTGGGGGAGCTCCCCCCGGTTTTCGCCGCGTTCTTTTTTGCGAGCGCGATGATCGCCTTGTCGTCCATTCGTGTTTCTCCTTGTGAAAGCTATTTCGGGCGTTTTCTTAATGCGCGTATGTGGCAGTGAAGCCCGCGCTGCCGATCCTGTGAGCATGAACGTTGAAGCCAACGTTTGCGGCGCTCGCAGTCGCCGGCACGTCGATGCTCGGAACGTTGAGTGCGTAAACCATGAAGAAGTAGCGGTGCGGCTTGTCACCCTTCGGAGGACATGCTCCTCCGAATCCGGGTTTGCCAAAGTCGGTCGTTCCCTGCACTGACCCGGCAGGCAAACCCCGACCCGAGCCGGCGTTGGACGGAAGCGCAGTCGCAGTTGCCGGAATGTTGTATACGGTCCAATGCCACCAGCCGCTCCCTGTCGGCGCGTCGGGATCGTAAACGGTCACGGCGAAACTCTTCGTGCCCGCTGGCGCTCCACTCCAGCGCAACTCGGGGGAAGTGTTCTTCCCCGTGCATCCCATTCCGTTGAAAACCTGATCGAGGCTCAAGGTCGGCCCCTTTATGTCAGGGCTCCAAAGCTTGAACGAGCTGGGCTTTGCCTGCGCCGAAATGGAAAGGACGGCGACTCCCGCGAGCATCACGGGAAGGATACGGAGGACGGCGCGGGAAGCGAATCGCATCTGACACCTCGTCTCGGTCGTTGGCGGCGCCGGATACGGCGCACATTCTCAATGAGTAGCTTAGTGCAAGCGCACGAAGTCTTCAATCCACGACGATGTCACTTCCAGCCGATCCGCAGTCCGTACTCGCGGCGATGATCACCCCCGCCGTTCTCATTTCGGCGTGCGGATCGCTCATCCTGGCTACATCGGAGCGTCTCAATCGGTCGGTGACACGGTCACGGGAGCTGTCGAGCTCCCTCGCCGCCATCGCGAGACTCCCTGACGTGGGGCCGAACGAAGAAGAGGAGCGCCGGATGCTGTTCACCCAGCTCGATTTCGTCACCACCCGCGCCCGGCTGCTCCAGCGCGCGCTTTCCCGGCTCTACGGAGCGCTCGGCGCATTCATCAGCGCGAGCGTGGCGATTGGAATCGTAGCCGTGACCGGGGCGCTCTTCGCGCTCGTCCCGATCGCACTCGGCCTGCTCGGCGGCGCACTTCTGCTCTATGCGAGCGCGCTTCTCGTCAAGGAGTCGCGCTTCGCGCTCGCGGGACTGAACGCGGAGATGGATTTCGTCTGGGAGCGCGGGAAGGAGCTCGGCCCGGAGGATCTGGTAAAGAAAGGCCCGGCGCGAAGCCGGATGTTCGGCAAGCCCCGATAGTCGGGGCCTGCTTCACATCGATCGTCAGGCCGTCGCTTTTTCCGGCGCCGCGGGCGCGGCCGGAGGAACGGCTCCCGGCGTGATTACCGGCTTCGGCTTCCCATTCCAGCGCGGGGTCGGCGGCGCAGCGCGGGCAGCCAGCATGTTGTCGTAGTACGCGACGATACGCTTCTTCACGTTCGTCTCGTTGTCCTTCGATTCTGCACGGAATGGCGCATAGCGCGTCCGCGAATCGGTCGAGACGGTAAACCACCACCACTTCTCGCTCGGAGTCTTTTCCTGGGCTTCAAGGGAACACTTGAACGTCCGGCCGGCATCATCGAACTCGAAACTTTTGGTCACTCTTGGAAATCCGGATTGGGAGGGTTTACCTGAATCTAGTCGGTGGACCGCCCAAAATGTGGGAAACTCCCGGGCAATCGAGGTTGACCACCCGCCTAACGTTGACATACCAAGATTTCTTGATACGTTCCAATCCGTGACCACGCATGCCAAAACCCCCACCGACCGGGCCGCCGAGCTGTTCCACGCGCTTTCTGACGAGACGCGCCTGGAGCTGATCCATCTGCTCCGGAAGGGTGAGCGCTGCGTATGCGATCTGACCAGCGCGCTCGATGCGGCGCAGTCACGGCTTTCCTTTCATCTAAAGG
>JALYYD010000188.1 GCA_030946775.1 Gemmatimonadota bacterium | reverse complement strand
TTCGCTGAAAAAGTACTGACGCGAAACCCGCCGAGGCCGTCCTCGACCCAGGCGAGGACATCCCCATCGGCGACTCCGAGGCGACGGACAATCTCACTCGGAATGGTTGTCACAGTGGAAGCTCCCTGACTGCGAAGCTTTGATACGAGGGTTCCCATTATTGCTCCCATTTAGAACTGCCCAACAGCAGGACGAAGTATGTGTTACTAAAGTTACACCATCAACCCGTTGGGGGTCCAAGCCTCTCAATCGGTGGCTAACGCTTTCTACCGTCCGATCAGCAAGTCAGCCGGGATCCCGAGAGCCTCCCGAAGCTTCGTGATCTGATTGATGGACAGCTTCCGGTTCTTATTGAGGAAATCGGAGAGGCGGCTTCGTCCCCCCATTAGTTCGGCCAGAGCCGTCCGGCCGATGCCTTTCTGTTCCGCCATGAACTCAACCATTTCCTGCGGCGACGCCGGCTTGAGTTCATCGTCGTGCTCTTGCTCGTACGCTTCCACGAGGATAGTGAGCAGCTCAAGGTGGTCGAAGGCAGAAGTCCCCTTCTTCGGGTCTTCATCGAGGAGCCGTTCGATCTCAGCGATCGCGGCGTTGTACTCCGTTTCTTTTCTGATTGGGCGGTGAACAGGCCAGCCCGCCTTGATGCGGAATGTTGTTTCGCGGTGTGGAGCTGTAGCGGTCATTGCAGGAACTCCTTCCTTCGTCCTGTTCGTTGATCGTCCGGGCTTCCAGGCTCAGAAATGATATGCAAGGGCTATGTTACCCAAATGGTAGCATGATGCGAGAAAGTCAATCGGGGAGTAATACTGCCTGTGGAGGTCAGATCGGACCATCGATTTAATTCCCTTCTTATCCTATGACCCCGCCTCTTACCCGCCTACAACACCCCGCTCGTATCCTTCGGCAGCATCAGCCTCCGGATCAGCTTGATCGGAATCCCGCCCTGCTTCACGAACGAGTCGTGGAACTCGCGCAGCGAATAGTTCGCGCCCTGCGCCTTCTGGTAATCCGCGCGGAGCTTGTAGATCGCCAGCTTCCCTAACGTGTAGTACAGGTACGTCGGGTTGTACGCGCCGCGCCTCGCTTCCTCATACGCGTTCGGCGGGAGCTGGAAGCACTTCTTCACGAAATAATCCGTCGCGCCCTGCTGCACGCTCATCCCCTGCGTGTGCTCCTTCATTCCCACCACCCAACGGCAGTCGCGGAGGAGCGCTTCACTCAGCTGCGCGAGATGCTGTTTGGGATCGTGGTTCCCGAACCCTTCCTCGATCATCATCTGCTCGCCGTAGTGCGCCCACCCTTCGACGTTGCTCGACGAGTAGAGGAGCTTGCGTGTCTTCGTCGGGAACTGATTCACGTACAGGAACTGGATGAAATGACCGGGGAACACTTCGTGGATCGTGATCATATTCATCACGTATTTGTTGAACAGCCGGAGATGCTGCTCGACGTGCAGTGAATCCCAATTCGTCTCCGGCGGCGTCACGTAGTAGAACGCCTCCGTCGCCTTCGTCTCGTACGCGCCCGGCGAATCCATTGACGCAAACGATCCGCTCCGCGCGTAGGGCGGAGTCTCCGTCACCTTCGGGAGAACCTGCGACGGAACGTCAACGATCTTGTGGTCGATGAGGAACTGTCTCAATCCCTCGACGGTTGAATTCGCCGAGGAGATGAGATTGGCCGCGGAGGGATGCTCGTCCTCGAGGGAAGCCATCGCCTGTGCCGGCGTCTTCCCCGGCGCGACGAGCTGCGCGGTGGCGACGAAATCCTTGTAGTCCTTGTCGAGATTCGCTTCGCCGAGCGCGAGGAGACGGGGGAGGGGGATATCCACCATCTCGTCGAAGAGGAGCTTGTCGGCGAAGTTCTTGGAGCCGATTGCGAATGTGCCGTGGGATTTCGGGATCTGCGACTTGAGCCAATCGCTCGCGCTCTGCATCGAAGCGACGACAGAATCGTTGACGGCGGTGAAGTCGCGGAGCGCGATGGTGTCATTGCCGGCGGCGCCCTTCGCCCACGTGGCGACGTCACTTTTGAAAAACCCGACGGAGCCTGACGCGATGCGCCAGGCGAGATCGGTGAATTCCTTGGGCGGGTTGACGACGTTCTCGCGCATCTCGTTGAGCACGGTGGGAACTCCGCGGAGGCGCGCGGTGACGTCTTTGAGGCGATCGGCGGGTGACGCGAAGTTGCGCTTCATCAGAAGATCCACGGCGCTGCCGGGGAGCCCGACGTACTGCATCGGGTTCTTCTTCCAGTTGCCGAGCGTCTCCTCGTCCTGGAGCTCGGACTTGATGTTGCCGCCCAAGATCGCGGCGTCGATCGAATCGTCGAGCTCGAGCTTGTTGGCGGGGACGCGGATGGAATCGAGCTGGCCCTGGAGCCAGTGCAGCGTCGCGATGCGGCGGGACATCGTTGCCTTCGAGAAATCCTCGACCTTGGAGTCGTACTGGTGGAAGCCGGCGGCGGTGCCCTGAGTCGGCGCGAATGCGTAGAGGGAGTCGAAGTAGGCGTCGACGAACGTCGCGAAGAGCGGGTTCGAACCCGACCGCGCGGACTCGGCGGTGCTGGAGGCGGTAGTGGAGGATTTCTCGGGGGTCGCGCAGGCGAGCGAGAGCATCGCGACTACGACGAGTGACTTCTGACGAGTGAACAGGGAGAGGGCGGTGCGAGGCAGCATCGGTCGGGGGATGGGAGAGACGAAAAGATGCAACGGAGGGGCGTGGGTTGGTGAGGGTTCAGCGCAGAGTTGAGAGCTATTGCGTAAACCCAAGCGTTGGGTTAATATTATGCCAATCGTGCATCGCGAAGACGGATTCCGGATCGCGATTTACTTCGGCCCGCGGGAACACGGTCCGCCTCACGTGTACGTGTATCGCGCCGGTTATCGGGTCGTGATCAACATCGGAACGATCTTCGAACTGCCTTCAGTGCGGGGGCCAAGCGAAATGCGTTCTGCCGATATTGCCAGTGCGATTCGTATCGTTGCTGCCAATAGGGCAAAATTGATTAACAAATGGAGGGAGTGCCATGAGCCGCCCACAGCTAACTGACGCGTACATAGACGAGCAGATTCGAGCGGCGAAGGCTCTGCCTCCGTCACTCGAGCCGACCGCCAAGAAAGCGTGGTACGATGCGCGGAAGAATCGGATCTGTGTTGAGCTCACGAACGGCGTCGGCTTCTCCTTCCCCCCGCGGCTTGGCTTCGGGCTCAAATCCGCGACTCCTGCGCAGTTGGCGAAAATAGAGATTACTCCGGGGGATGACGGGATAATGTGGGAGGATCTCGACGTGCATATCGACATCATCGGAATGGGGCAGCACCTCTTCAACGAGAAGAGCTGGATGCGGGAGCTCGGGCGCGCGGGCGGCCGAGCAAAAACTCCAGCCAAGGCGAGTGCCGCGCGCAAGAACGGCGTGCTCGGCGGACGTCCCAAAGGCAGCGGGCGGAAGCTCGCAGGGAAACGGTAACGCGATGACGAAACCAAGACCGTACCTTCTCGCCGAAACCGATTGGAAGTCGGTAAAAGATTCGTCCTACGACGTGGCGATTCTGCCGTGGGGGGCGACGGAGCCGCACAACTTCCATCTCCCGTACGCGACGGACGTGTACGAATCGGTGGCGGTCGCCGAGCGTTCGGCGGAGGTCGCGTGGGGGAAAGGCGCGAAGGTGATCGTGCTGCCGGCCATTCCGTTCGGGGTGAACACGGGGCAGCTCGATCTCAAGCTCGCGATCAACATGAATCCGAGCACGCAGCTCGCGGTGCTTTCCGACATCGCGCAGTCGCTGGCGGGGCAGGGGATCAGGAAGCTGGTCATCATCAACGGGCACGGCGGGAATGATTTCAAGCAGATGATTCGCGAGCTGCAGCCGCGCGTCGACTGTTTTATCTCGACGATCAACTGGTGGGCGTGTCTGGATTCAAAACCGTTCTTCGACGAGCCGGGGGATCACGCTGGAGAATTGGAGACGAGCGTGATGATGGCGCTCGCGCCGCACGAGATGAGGGCGCTTTCCGAAGCGGGACCGGGTCGCGCACGGAAATTCAGGCTCGCGGGATTGCGAGAGGGATGGGTGTGGGCGCCGAGGAAGTGGACGGCGGTTACGGATGATACGGGGGTGGGGGATCCGAGTCGGGCGACCGCGGTCAAGGGGGAGAAGTTCTTGGCGGCAGTTACGGAGAGGATTGGTTCGTATCTGGTTGAGCTCGCGAGCGCGGATCTAGATCGGTTGTACGAATAGTTCGTTTAGCTGCAACGGCAACTGAACACGTGCCCAGTGCTCAGCTGGTAAGCTGACGGCTTTTCAGTCAACTACCGCACGACGGTCTGGCGCGGGAGTGGATCAGTAGCGTCGGAAAGCGATTCTTGATCAGCGAGTGGCTCATCGACACGTTTCAAAGAGTACCAGGAACTGATGAGAGGGCGGAAAGACCCGTACCGCCAGACGGACCCGAAAGGGGACGCGACACAGATGCCGATACGGCGCGCACGGCCTAATCGTCTTGGAACGAAAGAGGGCTCTCAATAGAGAGCCCTCTTTTTATTTTCGGAACTGTGCGAATGTTATCTGTGGTCGATCTTGAGGATCGCTCGATTGCTTTCGTTGCCCAGCCGGTCGATGGAGGATACGGCGATGAGGTCGGGGGTCGCGCCGGCGACAGCTGGGATCGAGTAGGACGTGCTGTCGCCGGGCAGGATGTCGTACTGCCACTGAGTACCCTGCCAGGTTTGCACCAGCCAGAGCCAGGTCCTTTCGGATCCGCGGGGGATGAGGCGAACGGAAACCGCACCGTTCGAGTCGCGAGCGATTTTGATTTCCGGCTGCGCCGGGGGTTTGTCGTCGAGCCAGGGGCTCGGCGGAATCAGCGCCTTCAAATTGTACGGGCCGGCGAGAAGCTTCTCGGAGAGGCCGTCCGCGCTGCGCGTAAAGGTTTCCATGCTGAAGTGCACGTTCCCCGTCACGCCGGGCTCGGCTCTCGTCATCGCGATCTGATCGATGATCTCCTGCGCTGGCCAGCCGGACGGCTTTCCGGTCACGCGCCCAGGATAATTCCCCACCCACATATTCCGGTGCATCGGATTCTGCTGCGCCCACCAGTGCAGTAACAGCGGATAGCGCTCGTCGGGTTTTCCGATTGCCCAGTAGATCTGCGGCGTGAAGTAGTCCACCCATCCCTCGGTGAGCCACTTCCGTGAATCGGCGAACAATTCGCTGTACGCATCGAATCCCTTAATCCGCTCGGGATAACCGGGGCGCCAGATTCCGAATGGGCTGACGCCGAACTTCACCCACGACTTCGCCTGCTTGATCGCGGCGTACATCTCGTGCACGAGCTGATTCACATTCTCGCGCCGCCAGTCGTCGCGCTCGAGCGTGCCACCGCCGTTACGGTAGCGCGCGTAGCTCTCGGAATCGGGGAAGGGAATCTTCTTTCCGCTCGCGTCGTTCTCCGAGTACGGATAGAAGTAGTCGTCCATATGGACGCCGTCTATGTCGTAGCGGGCGACGATATCGTTGACGACGGCGAGGGTGTGCGCGCGAACGGCGGGCTCACCCGGATCCATCCACAGGTGCGTGCCGTACTTTCGCACCAGCTCGGGATGGGTGACGCTGATGTGGTCGGATGAATTCGGCGACCGCGCCGACGGATGGCGCGCGCGATAGGGATTGATCCAGACGTGAAGCTCGAGTCCGCGCTTGTGCGCCTCGTTGACGGCGACGGCGAGGGGATCCCAGTACGGTGACGGAGCTTTTCCCTGAACGCCGGTGAGATACTCGGACCACGGCTCGAGCTTCGACGGATACAGCGCGTCGGCGGCGGGGCGCACCTGAAGAACGACTGCGTTGAAGTGGAGCGCGGCGCAGCGATCGAGGAGGGCGATTAGTTCGTCTTTCTGCTGCTGCGTGGAGAGGCCGGGCTTCGAAGGCCAATCAATGTTTGAAACGGTCGCGACCCAGACGCCGCGGAATTCCCGCCGAACTGCGGGCGGGGGAGAGAAATGGTCGGTCGAGCTGAGCGGAGTCTGGCAGGCAGATGCGGTAGCTGTCAGCAGCGCCGCAACAGCGACTAGTGACAGATGACGGGTGAAAAGGGTGAGTGTGGATCGGCGTTCTCTTGTCATCGGTCTACCAGATCGCGTATAGGTTGAACACCATATGCATCGCGATGGGAATGTACACGCTCTTCGTGCGCCAGCGAGCGGCGCCGAGGAGCAAGCCGGCGATGAAGACGACGGAGATGGGATTGGGGAGATAGAGGTTGTGCAGGACCGTCCACCCTGCGGCGAGCACAATGATGGTAAGGGGGACGCCGAGTTTGGTGCGGCTGAAGTAGCGGTAGAAGAGGCCGCGGAAGATCATCTCTTCGCTGATTGGCGCGAGAATACAAACGCCGATGACGCGAAGCGCGGCGACGAGGAGGGAGGCATTGCGCCACGTAGTGAAATCCCAAGGCCCGCGCCAGCTCAGAAAATAGTTCGAGCCGAGCATCCACCCGGCGAGGAGAAAAATCCAGAGAGCGGCATCGCCAAATGTCGGTGCGCGCAGTCCGACGTCGTCGCGGAAAGAGAGGTGGCTGGCGCGGCCGACGAGAATTGCGCTGGTGATCCCGGCTACGGGGATTAGATCTTTCAAGAATGTCGGGCCGAGCGGGGACAGCTCTGAGGTCAAGCGGCTACCAATGGTTCGGGAGGCGAGGGGAACGTGCGGGACGAGTGGAGCGGTGCAAAATTGAACTGCGAGAAGAACGGGACAGTTACCGTTGCAGTTATTCCGTCATTACCCAGCGGAAGCCAGCCCCTCATTGAGCACCTTCGCGCTCTGCGGCCGCTCCTTCGGATCTTTCGCAAGCAACCGCATCACCAGCTCCGAAATCGAGTGCGGAACCTCCGGCTTCACGACCTCAGGCGCCACGGCAGTCTCGTTCAGCACCTTTGCGATCAGCGAGATCGGGCTCTTCGCTTCGAAGGGAGCTTTGCCGGTGAGGCACTCATATAGTATGACCCCCACCGAGTAGATGTCGCTCCGCGCATCAACTTCCTCTGCGAGGAGCTGCTCCGGCGCCATATAGGTCGGCGTCCCGACGACCATCCCCGCCTGCGTCAGCGTGTTCGTTCGCTCGGCCAGGCGCGCGACTCCGAAGTCCATCACCTTGAGAGTGCCCGCTGCGTCGAGGAGCAGATTCTCCGGCTTGAGATCGCGGTGGATGATTCCCTGCTCGTGCGCGCACTCGAGCGCATCCGCGAGCTGCCGCGCGATGGCGAGCGTCGCGTCGGTGTCGAGCCGCTTCCGCGAATCGAGCAGCGCTCGCAGCGTCATCCCCTGCACGTACTCCATCGTTACGAAGTACACGTCGTCAACTTTTCCGAAATCGTGAGTGCGGACGATGTTCCGGCTCGTCACCTTTCGCGCGAGACGGATCTCGTTGCGAAAGCGTTCCATCGTGCTCTCGTCGGCGGTGACGAGATCGGAGCGGATGGTCTTGATCGCCACATTCTCATCGAGCTCCGAGTCGTTGGCGAGATAGACGATCCCCATCCCGCCGCGGCCGAGAACGCGCTCGATGCGGTAGCGTCCGCCGAAAGATTCGCCGAGCGAGAGCGGCATCTCGCCGGTGACCTCGGCGATCTCCGTCTCCCCGGTTACCGCTGAGATCTCGCGGCGGAGGGTGTCAACCTGACTGCGCAGGCGAGCTTCGCGCTCCTTGATCCCCGCCGCCATCGAGTCGAAGACGCGCGCGAGGGTGCCCAGCTCGTCGGCGCGCTTCGCGATCGCGCTCAATGCGCCTGATGAATATTCACCCCGCTCGATTGCGGCCGCCGCCGCGGTGAGACGCGTTACATCGGCGAGGTACGCGCGCTCACGGTCGCGCATCTCCTTGCGGTCGAGGCAGGCGCTGATGCGCGCACGGAGCAGAACCGGATCGAACGGCTTGGGGAGATAATCTTCAGCCCCGCGCTCGATGCAGCGCACGATGCTGGCGATGTCGTCGAGAGCGGAGATCATTATCACCGGAATGTCGCGCGACGCCGGCGATGACTTGAGGCGGTCGAGCGTTTCGTAGCCGTCCATCTCCGGCATCATCACGTCGAGCAGCACGATGTCGAACTGCTCGCGCGCCACCAGCTCCAGCGCGCGCCTGCCATTCTCGGCGCATACGACCACGTGCCCCTCGCGCTCGAGCCGGCGCTTGAGGACGCCGCGATTGTCTTCGATGTCGTCAACGACGAGAACGCGTGCGACTCGCCGAGACTCGGCGATGTTCACCGAGCCGGTGGCGCGAATCGCTTCCGGCACGGGGAACATCGAAGTCGGCTCGGCGCGGCGCCGATCGGACGGCAGCATTCGCTCTGCGGCATCACGAACTCGGCAAACGTCGGCGATGAATGGCGCGTCGTCGCGGGCGATCTCTTCGTGCAGCAGGTCCGACATCGCGTTGGAGATGCGCGATTGCGGCGCATGCAGCGAATCGTAAAGCTTGCCGATTCGCTCGGCGTCGAACTCGGTAAGCTCGGGGGGGAGCGCGGAGTCAATCATCGAGAGCGCTTCGCGCACCGCAGCAAGCGCGGCAGTGAGAGGCATTGCGCGCGCGCCATTGCCGGCCTCGTTCGCATCCTCGAGCAGCATCTCGCAATAGCCGACGATTTGGTTGATCGGCGTGCGCAGCTCGTGCCGGAGGTCCGAAACCTGTGTCACGCTCGCTCCGCCATCAACCCGGGAGGAGCGCCTGGATTTTCCCGAGGAGGCGGTCTATCTCGACCGGCTTCGTGTCGTAATCGTCGCAGCCCGCTTCGATCGCCTTCTCGTGATCGCCCGACATCGCGTGCGCGCTGAGGCCGATGATGGGAGTGCCGCTCATCTCGGCGTCCGACTTGAGCTCCTTCGTGGCCACCCATCCGTCCTTCACGGGCAGGCTCATATCCATCAGAATCAGATCCGGCCTGATCTCGCGGGCCTTGTCTATTCCCTCCTGACCGTCGAGCGCGACGACGACCTCGTACCCGCGGCGGGTGAGCCGGCGCGAGAGCATGTCACGATTCATCTCGTTGTCCTCGACCAACAGGATCTTTGCCATTAACCAGTAACCTCAGCTTGTGAGTTGGGGCGGTGGTGACTTCATCGCGCCGCGAAGTTCATCGAGGAGGGCCTCCGGAGAATATGAGCCTTTTCTGAGAATCTGCTGCACTCCGCCGCTCAACCGGTGGCGATCGTCGGCCGAGAGCTCGAGCGCGCTGACCACGATCACGGGCACGGACTGTCCATTCGGACTCTCGCGCAGTGCGGAGAGGAATGCGAAACCGTCCATCTCAGGCATCATCAGATCGAGAAGAATTACCGACGGCATCTTCTCGGCGACACGGTCTAGTGCGACTCGGCCGTTCTCCGCCTCCACGGCCGTCCATCCTTCCTTGCGCAGCATCCGCATCATCATCTCGCGGGTGGAGTTGTCATCCTCGACGATGAGGACGCGCGAATCGGCCGATGATGCGTAACGCCTCATCAGCGAGGTGAGGCGGTCGCGGTCAATCGGCTTGGTGATGTAGTCGGACGCACCGAGCGCGAGGCTGAGCGGCTTCTCGTCGAGTATCGTCGCCATTATGACGGGGATGCCGGCGAGCTCCGGATCGGCTTTGAGCGCAGAGAGGACCGCCCATCCATCCATGTCGGGCATCAGGACATCGAGCGTGATGGCCGCGGGCTTGAGCTCGCGCGCGAGCTTGAGTCCGCTCGCCCCGCCCGACGCGCCGTGGGTGCGATAGCCTGCCCGCGTAAGATGGCGCATTACCAGTTCGCGAGACGCGGGATCGTCGTCGATGACGAGGACGAGTCCGCCGGCGGAGTCTTCGCCCGTTATGCGCGCCGCAATCTCTGCGCTCTCCCTGACCGGATCGTTGACAGCAGCGACCTCGGCGAGAACGGTGGCGGTGAACGTCGAGCCCTTGCCCGGCTCGCTAGCGACGGTGATGTCGCCGCCCATCAGCCGGCAGAATTCGCGGCTGATGGCGAGTCCGAGTCCGGTGCCGCCGAAGTGCTTGCTCGTCGAGGAATCGGCCTGCGCGAAAGCGGAGAACAATCTGCCGGACTGCTCGGCGGTCATTCCAATTCCGGAGTCGCGCACGTCATAGATGAGCTTGTTGGCATCGCGCTTTACAGTGAGGCGAATCTCGCCCTCGTGTGTAAACTTGCTTGCGTTACTGAGAAGATTGAACAGGATCTGGCGCATCTTCGTGACGTCGGCGCGCGCGGTGCCGATCTTCTTGTCGAGCTTCACAACGAGCTTGTTGCTGTTCTTCTCGACCAGCGGCTGAACGGTCGTCGAGACATCGCGAACCATATCGGCGACCGCGAACTCCTCGACGAACAATTCCATCTTGCCGGCCTCGACCTTGGAGAGGTCGAGAACGTCGTTGATGAGCGACAGGAGATGACGCCCGGCGGATCGTATCTTTTCCAGGTCCGGGACGTACTCGTTGGAGCCGTCCTCCTCCACCTGCTCCTGGAGCATCTCGCTGTAGCCGATGATCGCATTCAGCGGCGTGCGCAGCTCGTGGCTCATGTTCGCCAGGAACTGGCTCTTCGACTTGCTCGCGGTTTCCGCGGCGCGCCGAGCGTCGAGGAGATCGCCGACGTCGTGATACAGCGCCATCACGCCGACGCGCTCGCCGGCGACGATGACAGGGATCGTGAAGTGCTCGACGTCTATGAGCGTTCCATCCTTGCGGCGGCGCTGTCCCATTCCGCGCGACACCTGGCCGGCCTTGCCGATGTCGGTGTGCTGACGCGCGTCGGCGCGCTGCTCGGCGGTCGTCACCAGATCGTCGAGGTTGTTGCCGATGATCTCCGACTGGGTGTAGCCGAAGAGCTGCTCGAAGGCGGGGTTGGCGGAGGTGATGTTGAAGTCGAGATCCACATTCGCGATCGCGACAGGGTTGTTGAGGACGAGCGCCTCGAACTGCTGCTGCGCCGCTTCGTAGAGGCGCGCGTTCTCGATTGCGATTGCCGCCTGCGGCGCGAAAAGCTGGAGCAGGCGAAGGTCTTCGTCGCCAAGCGTGCGGTTCGGATCGGAGTGGACGCTGGCGATGGCGCCGACGAGCCTCGCGCCGATGAGAAGCGGAACCGCCATCACGGAGTGAACGGTGGACTGAACGTACTTTGCGGAGCGTCCGCTCCATTCCTGGTAGTTGGGAATGATGAGCGGCTCGTGGGTCTGCGCGACGTACCCCATCGCGCCTTCGCCGAGCCGCATGCGCGTGCCGGTCGAGTCAACTCCCATATTGAGACTCGAGGCGATGCGCAGCTCCTTTTTGCCGTGATCGTAGGTGGCGAGCTCGCCGCCGGTGACGCCGAGCAGTTTGGTGGCGCGGTTGAGCACGGCGTTGAGAACTTTGGAAAGCTCGATCTCGCCGGAGAGATCGGAGAGGGTGTCGAGCAGCGCCTGCTGTTCTTCGGCGCGTTTTCTCTCGGAAGTAAAGAGCCGCGCGTTTTCGATCGCGACAGCCGCCTGAGATGCAAAGAGATTAATGAGGCGCAGGCCCTCGTCGCCGAACGAGTGGCGCGGGTCCGAGTGAACGGCGCCGATGACACCGACGAGGCGGTTGGCCATCATCAGCGGAGCTGCGAGAACCGACTGGAACGCTTCGCTCACGTACTTGCCCGATCTCCCCGCCCATTCCTGATAGTGCGGAATCATCAATGGCTCGCGTGTCCGCGCGACGCGGCCCATCGCGCCCTCGCCGAGTTTCATCCGCGTGCCGAGCGAGGAATCGCCGAGGTTGTGGCTGGCGACGATAACGAGCTCTTTCTTGTCTTCCTCGTAGATCGCGAGCTCGCCGCCGGTGACGCCGAGGAGGGAGACGGCGCGATTCAGCACCGCGTCGAGAACCTTTGCGAGCTCGAGCTCGCCGGAAAGCGCGGAGAGCGTCTCGAGGAGCGCGGTCTGCTCCTCTGAGCGGCGGCGTGCTTCGGTGAAGAGGCGTGCGTTCTCGATGGCGATCGCGGCCTGTGGCGCGAACATCTCGAGGAGGCGGAGATCTTCAGGGCCGAACTTGCGGCCGCGGTCGGAGTGAACGCTGGCGATCGCGCCGACGAGTCGCTTTCCGATGAGGAGGGGCGCGACCATAACGGCGCAGACGCTGCTCTCTTCGTACTTGCCCGACTTGCCGGTCCAGGATCCGTAGTCGGGGATGATGAGCGGTTCGTGGGTCTGGCCGACGAGACCCATCGCGCCTTCGCCGAGTCTCATTCGGATTCCTGTGGAATCGGCGCCGAGGTTGAGGCTGGCGACCATCACCATCTCGTTGGCCTGCTCGTCGAGAATCGCGAGCTCGCCGCCGGTAACGCCGAGGAGAGTGATGGCGCGCTGGAGAACGGCCTGGAGGAGCTGCGAAAGCTCGAGGTGACCTGAGAGATCGGCGAGAGTATCGAGAAGTGCCTGCTGCTCCTGGGCTCGGCGTTGTTCGGAGGCGAGGAATCCGGAGCGGGCGACGGCGACGCCGATGTGTGAGGCGGCGATGCCGAGCAGCTCGTGATCAACTTCGTCGAATTCCAAGCCGGCGGGGCGCTCGACGGTGATTGTGCCGGCGAGCGATCCGTCAACGTTGAAGGGCGTGGCGAGGCGAGCGGCTTCTGGGGAGAGATCACCCGCTTCCACTGTCGCATCAGCGTCGTCGTGCAGGCGAACGTCCACTCCGCTGAAGCCGAAGCAATGATCCATCATCCCGAACGCGAGACCGGTGAAAATGTCTTTTCGGCTCTGCGCGCCGGCGATGCGCGTCGTGAGGCGAAGCATCGCCGACTTGCGCGCGTCGTCGTCGAGCTTTGCAGCCGGGGGGTTCTGCACCTTAACCGCCATACCTCACTCCACTGTTGCGGGAAGCTGGATCGTGAATGTGGAGCCTTTGCCGCGCTCGCTCGAAACTGCGACATCGCCGTTGAGGAGCCGGCAAAAATTTCTCGTCAGCGCGAGTCCGAGTCCCGTTCCGCCGTAAGTTCGCGTGGTGGAAGCCTCGGCTTGCGTGAATGCTTCGAACAGCTTGTCAATCTGATCCGCCGTCATTCCGATGCCGGTGTCGGTGATGCGGAAGACAATAGTCGCGTCATCTCCGGCTTTGTCGCGCTCGACGGCGAGGGTAATTGTGCCGTTCTGCGTGAACTTGCTGGCGTTTGAGAGGAGGTTGAGAAGAATCTGCCTCACCTTCACGATGTCGGAGTGCATATGGCCGATGTCGTCGGGGCAGCTGACTTCGATCGAGTTCCCGTTTTTGGCGAGGGCGGGCTTGATGGTGGTGACGGCTTCGTCCACGATCGGCTTGATGTCGAACGTTTCGGCGAAGATGTCCATCTTGCCGGCTTCGATCTTGGAGAGATCGAGCACGTCGTTGATGAGAGTGAGAAGATGCTTGCCGGCTGACTGGATTTTCTGGAGATCGGGGATGAAGCTTTGCTGGTCGGCGTCGGCCGCTTCCTCCTGGAGGATCTCGCTGTAGCCGATGATGGCGTTGAGCGGTGTGCGCAGCTCGTGGCTCATATTGGCGAGGAACTGACTCTTGGCGCTGTTCGCCGCTTTCGCCTCCTCGT
>JALYYD010000174.1 GCA_030946775.1 Gemmatimonadota bacterium | reverse complement strand
GTCGTGTATAGAATGGAACAACACGGTGTCATCGCGATGCCGGTCGTGGACGCGGCGGCCGCGGTTGTCGGCGTCGTGCACCTGCACGACCTGATGCGCGCGGGAGTGGCGTGACCGCAAATCGCTTTTTCGCCGCCTTGCTTGCCGCAGCGGCCATCACCGGATGCAACACCAAGAAGCAGCCGCCCGTGAGCGGACATTCCGTGCTCGCCGATTCTGCCGACCAGGTGATGTGGGGAGCGCGGTTCAACCTCACCGACCGCGGTCTCCAACGCGCCGAGCTGTTTGCCGATACGGCCTTCTTTTTCAACGACAACACACGCGTGGAGCTGCAGCACGTCACGACGACGTTCTACACCACTGCTGGGGCGAAGAGCGCAGTTCTTACTTCGCGAAACGGCACCTACACCAGTCGGAACGGTGGAATGGTGGCGCGGAAGGATGTCGTAGTCGTGTCCGAGGATGGACGCCGGCTAACCACCCAGGAACTCGCCTACGACCAAATAAAGAACGAGATCTCGAGCGACAGCGCGTTCGTTCTCACTGAACCGAACCGCACGCTCCAGGGCATCGGGTTCCGATCCGACCCCAGTCTCAACAACGTACGGGTTCTGAGCGCGGCGCACGGGTTTGCAAATCAGGTGAAAACGACCGCCGCATCGCCCGTCCCACCGGTTCGCTGACCGTGTACAGGCAATTGCTCTTGGCCGCGTCGCTCGCGGCGGGATCGCTGCGGGCGCAGGACCTGCCGCGGAATTGCGATCTCGTCTTCACGAACACGCCGGCTACGCGCCTCAATCTCATCAAGCTGCCGACCGGTAAGTACAACACCTATTCCGGCGGCGGCGTTGTCGCGCACTGCAATGGTCAGAACAATCTCCTCACCGCCGACAGCGCCGAGTACTATGAGGATCAGGGTATGCTCTACCTCATCGGCAGCGTGCACTACACCGAGCCGCGCGCAAAGGTGGAGTCACGAACGATGACGTATTACCAGAGCGACGACCATCTGCACGCGGAGGGAGATGTCGTCGGAGTGTTCAGCAATGGCAGCACGATGCACGGGCCCATCGCCGATTACTACCGGAGCGTTCCGCAGCGGCCGCTTTCGCGGCTCGTCGCACCGGGCCGGCCGCAGCTCGATCTCGTCCAGCAAGACACGACAGGAAAGAAGCCGCCTGAAAAGGCTCACGTTGTCGCGAACCAGATCGTGACCGAGAACGACAGTCTCGTTTACGCCTCGGGTAATGTCGAGATAACGCGGCCTGATTTGCTCGCCACGGGAGACTCCGCATTTCTCGACAACGGACGGGAGTTCGCGCGGCTGATGCGGTCGCCTTCGGTCCACGGGAAAGGCGAGCGGCCATTCACGCTCACCGGCGGCATCATCGACCTGTACTCCAAACAGCGACAGCTTCAGCGGGTCGTGGCGACTCCGAAGGGGCACGTCCTGAGCAAGGAGCTTGAGCTCGTCGCCGACAGCGTCGATCTGCGAATCATCGCCAATCAGATCAGTCGCGCGATCGCCTTCGGAACGGGGCGCGCGCACGCGATCTCCCCGGACCGCGAGATCATCGCCGATTCAATCGACGCCGTACTTCCCGGCCAGCACATCCGCGAGATTCACGCGGTTGGAAAGGCGTTCGCCAACAGCGTCCCCGACACGGCGACGATCGTTTCCGACGAACGCGACTGGATGAAGGGAGATACCATCGTCGCGCGCTTCGATTCACTCTCCGCCTCCGATACAACCAGCAAGGCCAAAGTCAGGAGCATCCTCGCCGACGGCTCCGCCAGCTCGTACTACCAGATGCACAGCCAGAACGCGCCCAAAAACCGCCCCGGCGTCAACTACGTGCGTGGACGGCAAATAACAGCCTATTTCGAGAATGGGAAAGTGAATACCGTAGTGGTGACCGACAAGGCGGCGGGCGTGTACATTGAGCCCGTGGCCCCCAACAGCAAGAGCGGCACTGCCAAGCCGGCGACTCAGCCGAAACAAATACCGACCCTCAAGCTTCCGGTGAAGCGGTGATCGACGGCGGCAATTTTCCGGATCGAGCCGAGCCACTTCTCCCGCCCCGGGTTGCGGCGATGCTGGGCGAGCTCGGCAGAAGTGATCGTGTGGACGCATTCGCCTTCCACGCCATTGTGCGGGCGTCCGATGATGACGGATGCACGACCGTCCACGATGTCGCCGTGGCATATCGGGACGACTATCTGCGCGCGCTCCGCTCGGAGGGGAGGGATGCGGAGCGGGAGGCCGGGCGGCTCGGGCTGGATGAGGTTTGCGCCTACCTGCTCGCGTCGATTCTTCCCCGGCTCGCCGAGTCCGGTTTGCTGTTCCCGCTGCGTCACGCTCCGGAGCTGTATCAGACGCGCGTTCAGGTCGAGCCCTCCATCTGGCGGGAGATTCTTCCGCTCCGCGAGCAAGTCGCGGAAGCGGCTTACAAAACGGGGGAGTTCTCGAGACAGCAGCTTACCCGCAAGTCTGGAGAGCACCGCGTAAGCGGAAGCGTCCTCGAGGCGGAAGGGCTGACAAAGATCTATCGCCGCCGCAGAGTTGTGAACGATGTCGCACTTCGTCTCCAGCAGGGCGAGATCGTCGGGCTCCTTGGCCCCAACGGCGCAGGCAAGACGACGACGTTTTACATGATTGTCGGGCTCATCCCTCCAATGCAGGGGCGCATTCTCCTCGACGGAGAAGACATCACCAAGATGCCGATGTTCCAGCGGGCGCGGCGCGGAATCGGCTATCTTTCCCAGGAGCCGTCGATCTTTCGCAAGCTGTCCGTCGAAGACAACATTCTCGCCATTCTTGAAACCCTTCCAATCACTCCGGAACAGCGTCACGAGCGCCTCGAGCAGCTGCTCGACGAGCTCAACATCAAGCGCCTGCGCAAGAGCAAGGCGTACGCGCTCTCCGGCGGCGAAAGACGTCGCTTGGAGATCACGCGCGCGCTGGTCACGGATCCGAAGTTCATGATGCTGGACGAGCCGTTCGCCGGAGTCGATCCGATTGCTGTTCACGACATCCAGACAATCGTCGCCGGACTCCGCCATCGTGGCATCGGGGTTCTCATCAGCGACCACAATGTCGAACAGACGCTCGACATCGTTGACCGTGCATACATCATGTTCGACGGCCAGGTAAAGGTCGGAGGCACTGTTCGCGATCTCGTGTTCGACGACGTGGTCGCCGACATCTATCTCGGCCCCACTTTGACGGCGCGGCTTCGCGAGCGCTTTTCGCGCGAGCCCGACGCGGCGGTGACGCAGTGAAGCCCGGTCTCAATCAGTCTACCCAGCTCCGGCAGGAGCTGAAGATCAATCCTCGCCTGTATCAGGCGATGGACCTGCTCTACATGCCCTTGCTCGATCTGCAGCAGCACCTCAAGCAGGAGCTGCTCAACAATCCCTTCCTCGATCTCGTCGAAGCGGAAGACGAAGAGGAAGAGGAGCAGGAGCAGGATGTCGAAGCCGAGCCCGAGGCGAAGACCGAAGCCGACGACACCCGCGGCGAGATCGACTGGGAGGAAATCCTTCTCGATGGATTCGACACCGCTGGCGGCCGGCGCGAAGAGCACGAAGAGAAGGAGTATTTCGAGCCCGTTACCGTTGCCACGCGCGATCTCGGCGACCACCTGCGCGACCAGGTCAGTCTTCTCGAGCTGACTCCGCGCCAGATGGTCCTCGCCGATGAGTTCATCGGGAATATCAATGAAGACGGCTACCTCGGCTCGAGCATCGACGAGATTCTCGCCGCGCTCAACGATCTCGTTGAAAAAGCGGCAGAGGATGCCGGCCGGGCAGGGAAGCTCCCGCTCTATACGGCGGAAGAAGGGAACGAGATGCTCACCGTCATCCAGGGACTCGACCCCGCCGGCGTCGGCGCGCAGAATCTGCGCGAGTGTCTGCTCCTCCAGCTCAAGGAGGCCGGTCTCGATGATTCGATTCCGTTCCGGCTCGTGCGCGACTGCTTCGAAGAGCTTATCAATCACCGCTGGAGCGAGATCTCGAAGCGATTCGGCATCAGCGCCGCCGACGTACAGAAGGCCGCCGACGAAATCGCCAAGCTCGACCCGAAACCCGGCCTGCAGTTCACCAGCGGCGACGAGAACTACATCATCCCGGATCTGGTTGTCGACAAGATCGGAGAGAAGTACCACGTCTTCCTCAACGACGCGAATCTCCCCCGGCTCAAGCTCAGCCGCGCTTATCAGGAAATCGCCCGCGACAAGAAGAAGTTCGACGGCGAGAACAAGGAGTTCATCTCCAACAAGCTGAACTCCGCGAACTGGATGATTCAGGCGATCGAGCAGCGCCGCCAGACGATGCTGAAGGTGATGAACTACATCATCGAGCGGCAGCGCGAGTTCTTCGAGAAGGGCATCCAGTATCTCAAGCCGCTCACCCTGCGCGAAGTCGCCGAAGTGATCAACATGCACGAGTCCACCGTCAGCCGCGTCACGAATGAAAAGTTCGTGCAGACGCCGCGCGGTGTGCTGCCGCTCAAGTTCTTTTTCTCTTCCGGACTCGCCACCGCCGATGGCGAAGACGTATCCGCGCGCGGAATCAAGGCGCAGCTCCAGAAGCTCGTTCAGGATGAGGATCCGAAGCACCCGCTCACCGATCAGGCGATCGTCAACATCCTGCGCGAAGGCGGGGTTCAAATCGCCCGCCGGACAGTCGCCAAGTACCGCGACCAGCTTGGAGTTCTCTCCGCCCGGATGAGGAAGCGCGTTTGAGCGCGGTGAAGGTGAGTGTGCTCGTCCCCGCGAAGGACGAAGCGGAGAATCTCCCGTTGTTCATGGAGCAGGCCGATGCCGCGTTCAAATCAGCCGGCGGAGGATTCGAGGTCGTCATCGTCGATGATGGCTCTACCGACGACAGCTGGGACGTGCTGACGCGCCTCACCCAGCGCTACCCATTTCTTCGTGCGGTGCGCCATCCCGCCTGCCGCGGTATCGCCGATTCGCTCCGCACTGGATTCTTGAATTCGAGCGGATCAGTTCTCGTATTCTATCCCGCCGACCTGCAGTACAAGCCGGAGGACATTCCTCGCCTCGTCGCGCCGGTGCTGGCTGGCGAGTCCGACATCGTAACCGGCTACAAGCAGGGCAAGTACGAGAAGGCGTTCGTCTCGGGGATCTACAACCGCCTCAGCAGATCGCTGTTCAAGGTTCCGGTCCGTGATCTCAATTCGGTCAAGGCGTACCGGAGAGAGGTGATGGAGTCGCTGCCGCTGCGGCCCGACTGGCACCGGTATCTCGTGGTGATGGCGGCGGCGCAGGGATTCACCGTCTCCGAGATTCCCGTTCCGCTCTATCCGCGAAACGCGGGAACGTCGAAATTCGGAATTGGCCGCATCCCCATCGGCGTACTCGATATGCTCGCCGTCTGGTTCGAGCTCCGGTTTGCACGAAAACCGCTGCTCCTTTTCGGAATGATGGGCGCCGTCCTCTTTCTTATCGGAATCGTCGTCGGTATCGTCGCCATCCTCTGGCGAGTCATCGGCGGAGTCGGTTTCCGCCCGCTGCTCAATCTCATCGAAACCTGTCTCACCGTCGGCAGCATTTTCTTCGCTACCGGATTGACCGGAGAGCTGATCGCGGCGCAACGCGCCGAGCTCAGCGAGCTCCGTCGCCGCATCGAGGATTTGTCGCAGAAGCGAGAGACGCTCCGGTCCGGCGAATGAACGTACTCTTTCTAACACATAATTTCCCGCGCTCGCCCGGCGATGCGCCCGGATCGTTCCTGTTACGCCTCGCGCGTGCGCTGCGCGAAGAGGACGTGCACGTTCACGTCGTGGCTCCGGCCGGCGCGGGATTGCCCGCGCAGGACGAGATCGAAGGAATTCGCGTCAGCCGATTCCGCTACGCGCCCCGCCGTTTCGAAAAGCTTGCTTATACGGGGAACATGGCGAAAGACGTCGGCTCCTCGTGGAGCGCCCGGCTCGCGCTCGTCGGATTCCTCGGCGCGGATTTCCTCCAGGCGGTACGAGTGCGCCGCTCAGTCGAGCCCGATGTCATTCACGCGCACTGGTGGTTCCCCAGCGGGGTCGTCGGTGCGTGGCTCGGATCGCTCTCACACGTGCCGCTCCTCACCACAATGCACGGCACCGATGTCCGATTGGCGAAAACAGTAGGCGTTGCGAAACCCCTCTTCCGTCACGTGCTACAGCATTCAGCCGGCGTCACCGCCGTTTCAAAGTGGCTCGGCGATGAAGTGGAAAAGCTCGCGCCCGGCACCCACCCGACCGTAGCTCCGATGCCAGTCGCGACCGAGCTGTTCTCACCCGGCACCGGGAGAGAGAAGGGGAGAATCCTTTTCGTCGGCCGCTTGAACGGGCAGAAGGGACTCGAGCATCTTCTCTACGCCCTCAGCGACATGCGTGGCGTGACCAAGCTCGACGTCGTCGGCGACGGCCCGGCGCGCGCCGCTCTTGAAGGGGTGGCGGCTGAGCGCGGTGTCGCGGATCGAGTTCGCTGGCACGGACAGCTCAAGCAGCCCGATCTCGCCGCCCTCTATCGGAAAGCATCGGCGCTCGTCGTGCCCTCGACAGACGAGGGGCTGGGGATGGTCGCCATCGAGTCCCTCCTCTGCGAAACGCCCGTCGTCGCCTTCGATTCCGGCGGCTTGCGCGACATCGTGCTGCACGAGAAGACCGGCGTTCTCGTAGCTCCCGGCGATAGGAAAGCGCTCGTCAAGGGAGTGGATGCGTTGATGGAAAACGAGACCCGTGCCCGCGATCTCGGAAAAGCGGGCCGTCTCTACGCCCTCGCGAATTTCGCTCCGGAATCTTCGGCGAGAAAGTACGCCGACATCTATCGTCAACTTGCCGGCGGTAAACCGGCGTAACGCGTTCAGGGTCGCGCAATGGATCTTCGCGGCCCTTGTCATCTTCTTCGCCGGCCGCGCTCTAATTGGGCAATGGGGCCTCGCGTCGGAGAGGCTTGTCCACGTCCGGATAAGCTGGAGCAGGATCGCACTTGCGTCTCTGCTGGTAATGGTCACGTACGCGCTTCTCATCGAGGGATGGCGGCGCGTGCTCGGAGCGTGGGGCGGAGAGCTGACCTATGGAGACGCGGCGCGAATCTGGTGCCTCTCCAACCTCGGAAAGTATGTACCGGGAAATGTCTGGTCGCTCACCGCAATGGGAGTGATGTCGAGAGACCGCGGCGTATCCGCAGTGGCGGCGACCGGTTCCTCGATCATCATGCAGCTGTTGACCCTCGCCATCGGACTCGGCGTCGTCCTTCTCACCGGCGCCCGTCTCGTCGGGCAGCCGATTGTCCTCGCCGGCGTTCTCGTAGTTCTCTTCATCCTCATTGGAGTTGCGCCGCGCATCCTCCCGGCGATCGTGCGCACGCTCGCGTCTTTTACCGGATGGTCGATTCCGGTTCCGGAGATTCCCGCCGTCGTCGTCTGGGGCGCGACGCTCGCTGCCGGTATCACGTGGCTTCTCTACGGACTCGCCTTCCAGCTGTTCACGGAAGGACTTCTCGGCAGCGCGTCTGGCGCAACGATGTCGTACATCGCAGTTTACACGGCTGCCTACATCCTTGGCTTCATCTCACCAATCGCGCCCGCCGGACTGGGAGTGCGCGAGGTGGCGCTGGCTGCGGGGATGACCCGCTTCGGGCTCGCGGGCGAAGGCGATGCGGCGCTGGTGGCCATCGCGGCACGCGCGTGGCTTACCATTCTCGAGCTGATTCCCAGCGCGGGCTTCATTCTGGCGGCAACACTCCGCAGGCGATCAACATCTAATTAGGAACAATGGCGCGGACGAAAGAAAGGGCGCGAACTGATTCAAGACCGGTGACAAACGCGGCGCTTCCGGCGCCGCGCTTCGCTTTCGGGTGGGCGTCTGTCGTCTACGCCGTGTGCACGATGTCGCTCGCGTTCCCGGCGCTCGCCGGAAAGTTTCTCGTCAGCACCCACAGCGATCAATACATCGCGGGTTACGCGTTTCGCGATTTTGCAGCTACAACGCTGCGAACGACAGGTCATTTCCCGCTCTGGAATCCATACTTGTTCGGCGGTCTCCCATATGTAGCGGCGATGCACGGCGACATCTTCTACCCCACGTTCCTGCTCCGGATGATGATGCCCACCGACGCGGCGATGACGTGGGGCTTCGCCATCCATCTCTTCCTCGCCGGGCTCTTCGCATTCGGATTCTTCCGTGCCGTCGGCTACGGATTTTACGGCAGCCTCGTCGGCGGAATTGCTTATATGATGGGAGGGCAGCTTGCCTCCCTGGTCTCGCCGGGACACGATGGAAAGCTCTTCGTCAGCGCGCTGTTTCCGCTCGCGCTGTGGATGCTTTACCTCGGCTTCCGGAAGGGAAGGGCCTGGTCTTGGGGTGTTTTCGCCCTGGTGATCGGTCTAGCCGTTCTCAGTCCGCACCCGCAGCTGCTCCAATACATGCTGCTGTGCTGCGGAGCTTACGCGCTATTCCTCGCGTTCTCCGCAATGGATGGCGTGAAGCTCCCGAGGGACATCTCCCTGCGCCGCCTTGCAGCGGCCTTCGGCTCGGTGATCCTCGGCGCAGCTATCGGCGCGATCCAGTATCTACCCGTTCGCTCCTATGTGCCGTGGTCACCAAGGGCCGGGGGGCTCGCGAATTATGACATAGCGACGTCGTATGCGTGGCCGCCTGAAGAATTGATCAATACCTACCTGCCGCAGTTTTCGGGGATGCTCGACGCTTATTGGGGACGCAATCGCATACATCTCCACAGCGAGTACATCGGCGTCGTTGTACTGATGTTGATGGGCGCCGCATTCGTCCGCCTTCGCTCGGACAGGAACAAGAGCCACCTCCATTTCTGGATCGGCGCGCTCGTCATCGCGCTGCTGTGGGCGCTCGGCGGTCACACGCCGTTCTATCATATCCCGTACGCACTCGTGCCGGGAACCAAGTTCTTCCGCGCGCCGGCGACGATCTTCTTCATCGGCGCATTCGCGATCGCGCTTCTCGCCTGCGCCGGCACGGAAAGGATTCTGGCCCGCGTAGTCGGCCAGAAATATTTCCTCGTGTGGTTGGGCGTCGCCGCGGTGGTTGCGCTGATCGCATCGGTCGGCGGATTCACCAGCATCGCGCAGTCGTTCGCCACCGATCGCGAGTACGATCGCATCCTTGCAAACTCCGGGGCGCTCGTCGCCGGCGCCTGGCGATCGTTCGCGTTCGTGGCGCTCAGCGCAGCGCTGGCTCTCTTGTTCCTCCGTGACCGCATTTCCACGCGCTGGTTTGCGCCGGCGCTGGCCGCTCTCGTTGCTGTCGATCTGTTGTCGATAATGCGCTTCTATTGGATATTCTCGGCGCCGGCGTCGCAGCTGTTCGCTTCGGACATGCTGATCGACGCGGTGAGAAAGCAGCCTCAGCCGACGCGATTGATGGCGCTCGCCATATCCAATCCGCGCGACCCGTTTCTTGGCGGCGACGCATTGATGACGAAGCAGGTGAGGCAGGTCCTCGGCTATCACGGAAATCAGCTCGGCCGCTACAACACGCTTCTCGGAGCCGACGAAGACTACAAGCAGCTCACCAATCCGCAGGTGTGGCGCCTCCTCAACGTGCAGTTCCTTCTCGCCGACGTGCCCGACCTCGGGTTCATTGCCGGCATTCAGCGCATAGCCGGTCCGGTTAAAAACGCCGCCGGTTCCGACGAATATCTCTTCCGTCTTCCCGGCGAGAGCCCTTATGCGTGGGTCACACCCGTGATCGTGAAGGCCCCGGATGCCGCGACGCTGCCCACGATTCTCGATCCGCGATTCGACGCCGCGAGCGCGGCGCTGTTCGACACATCTTCCGCAGTACAAGCAGTGCAGGGGCTAAAGGCGCTGCCGCCTGCGCTGCCGATCAAGGTGGGCGTCACGCACTACGAGCCGGGCCGCGCCGATGTGGAGCTGAGCGCGCCCGCTCCACGAGGCGCTGCCCTCGTCGTGTCCGAGAACTATTATCCGGGCTGGCAGGCGACGGTGGACGGAAAACCAGTTACGACTGATCGCGCCGACTTTACACTCATCGGTGTTCAGCTTCCGGAGGGCGCGAGAAAGGTTTCCCTCACCTTCGACAGCCCTGAATACCACACCGGCAAGGCAATCACGCTCGCGGCGATATTCGCTTCGCTGCTCGTCCTCGCCGGCGGACTCATCATCGAGAAGCGCAAAGTTGCCTGAACGCGCTCTCGTAATAATCCCGACCTACAATGAGCGGGGGAACATCAGCCGGATCATTGATGCGGTTCTGGCCCAGGACTCCTCGATCGAGGTCCTGATCGTCGATGACAATTCTCCCGACGGTACGGGATCCATCGCCGACGAGATCTCCGCCGTCAATGCGCGAGTCCATGCCATTCACCGCACCGGGAAGCTGGGACTCGGCACGGCGTACATCGCCGGATTCCGCTGGGCGCTGGAGCGGGACTATGCATTCATCTTCGAGATGGACGCCGATTTTTCGCACAACCCGGATCGACTTCCAGTATTTCTCGAGAAGATACGAGACGCGGATCTGGTCATTGGCTCCCGGTACCAGGACGGCCGGGTAAACGTCGTCAATTGGCCGATGAGCCGGCTGTTCCTGAGCTACGCGGCGAACATCTACGCGCGCGGAGTCACCGGGCTGCCCATCTTCGACACCACTGCCGGCTTTAAATGTTTCCGCAGAAAGGTTCTCGAGTCCATCGATCTTGGAGCGATTCACTCCAATGGCTACGCGTTCCAGATCGAGATGCATTTTCGGGTGTGGAAGGCCGGCTTCCGAATCGTCGAGACCCCCATCGTATTCGTTGACCGGACCGCTGGCGAGAGCAAGATGTCAAAGCGCATCGTGCGTGAGGCCATTTGGATGGTTTGGCGGCTGCGGTGGTCTGCCTTGACCGGAAAGATCTGATGGGGCGGCGCTTCTACAAGATGACCGGGTCTGGAAACGACTTCGTCGTCTTCAACGCCGCCGACGGACCGTTCGGAGCTCTTGAGTCCGCTGAGGAGATTAGCCGAATGTGCGCCCGTGGCACCGGCATCGGCGCGGACGGAGCACTGTTTCTCGAGGCGGCGGAAGGCAATGTCCTCCGCATGAGGTACTACAACTCCGACGGGTCGCGGGCCACGCTCTGCGGCAACGCCAGCTTGTGCAGCACGAGGCTTGGCCTCGAGCTCGGGCTCGTCGCTGGTGACTTTACCCTGGAGACTGATGCCGGGCGGATGCCGGCCAGAATGCGTGACGGCCTTCCAGAGATCGGACTTGAGCCTGTCACTGAGGTCCAGGCCCATGCCGCGGGAATTGACCCTGAAGGCGACGAGATGACAATCGGCTTCGCCAGGGTTGGCGTCCCACATCTGATCGTCGCAGTGCCTGATCTGGAGATGATAGATCTCCCGAATAGGGGCGCGTATCTGCGCGGCCACCCGACGCTCAGGGACGGGGCGAACGTGAACTTTGTCAGCCAACGCGATGGCCGCTGGTACTACCGGACCTACGAGCGTGGAGTGGAGGGGGAGACCCTCGCCTGTGGATCGGGGTCCGTCGCTACGGCGATAATGCTCAACAAATGGAACGAGGATCGCACTGGCGAGACCATCCTCGAGACCCGGTCCGGCAAGCTCCTGACGATCAGACTGATACACCAGGGAGACTCCTGGCTGGCTTCGCTCCGCGGCGAAGGACGGGTCGTTTTCGAAGCCGAGATTCGCGAGCTGGCCTGACAGTCTGTCGCGGGTCGGCGTCCCTGGTGGCGTCAGCGCAAGTTTCGATCAGGTTCGATGGCGCAGGCGCGCAACCTAACAAGCAGCAACGACTTGGGCAGAGCTTGGGAGGGGCCTAATCGCCTTATCCACAGTTATCCCCACTGTATAGTTTACATAACATATCTTATACGCATATGTACTATCTACGGGCCAATTACCCTGCCGGGCGCGATGTACTGATGATGCGAGTTACGGGAGGCGTAGCTGCCCGCGGTGGGCTTCGCTCACCCGGATCTCATCCGACCCAGCGCCACCTTGCGGCTGCAAGCCGATCGCTCGTCGCGGCCCCACCTGTGACCCGCGTCGCGTTCAGCCCCGGATACGAGTAAAGCCCGCGACTCGGCGGGCTTTACTCGACCTACGGGGCCATAACCGGAAGCTAGACCTTCGCTGCGGCCGCCTGGAGCTCGCCGATCCTGAGCTTGGCCTCGAGGAGAAACGGTCCGGACTCGTCCTTTGCCAGCTCCACCCAGATCGCCAATGCGTCGGCACGCTTTCCGGCCGCCATTAGCGCCCTGGCTTGAGACGCCCGGTAACGGCTCTTGTCGTTCGGAAACCTGGAAGCCTCTGCCGCCAAACGATATTGGTCAGCTGCGTTCACAAAGTCCTTTAACTCTTCGTATCCGTTTGCTTCGAGGAGATGAACAGATGGCGCGAAATCGTCGCTAGACCCCATCCCTTTCTCCGCGAGCTTCAGCTCGGCGACCCCTTCCTTGAACTTCTTCTGGTCATAGTCCATCTGGGCCAGATAGATCCGCGCCTCGGTCCCGGCTCTCGTTCCGCTGTACCGATCAGCTGCTTTCTTGAGGTCGGACGTGGCCAGAGCGACGTTGCCCGCCGCCGCCTCCTGTCTGCCCTGGTAGTAAGCCTTCTCCGCCCGCTCCGCCTTGATTCCCTGGGAGCGCTCGTAGAACCAGGCGCCCCCGACGAGAATCGCCAGCGCGACCGCGGTGGCCGCAAGCGTGTTTTTATGGAGCGCGAACCATTCCCCGATCGATTCTTCGTCGGCGATTCGCGGCGTAAGTGGAGCGCCTGGCTGCATTCTAGGTCTCATTGTTTCGATTGGTTTCTAGAGAGTTATTGTCTGGTGAGGACCGATGTAACGTACGCCGCGGGACGCGTTCAGCGCCCCCGGGGTGACTCGAACACCCGGCCAACAGTTTAGGAAACTGCTGCTCTATCCACCTGAGCTACGGGGGCTGGGAGACACACCAAAGTTAACTGGCACAGGGTTGCTCGCTCAAGCGAAAGATTCACTATCGCGCAATTGAGAAGGGCCGGGATAAATCTCCGATTGCAGACGACTCGAGTAGCTCGACCCTCGACACCGAAGCTCCAATCGGCCCTTTCGCGGCAATCCTCTGCAAACTTGCAATCGCATCGCTGTCGCCGAGTGCGCAAATCTCGACCGATCCGTCCGGGTTGTTTTTCACCCATCCCGCGAGATCAAGCCGGCGAGCCTCTTCGGCGACGAACCACCGGAATCCGACGCCCTGCACCCTTCCAATCACTAACAGATGCAGCGTTCGGCCCGCCACTACCG